>JBILGF010000112.1:0-8163 GCA_044351195.1 Burkholderiales bacterium | reverse complement strand
CTGATGCAAGGCTGCATCGACAATGGCGAGGCGGAACTGGACAATGGTGCGGTGATCCGGGAGATACGACGGCGAACGGAGTGACTGAGTGACCGGGGTCAGGCCGGGTCTGTTGCCTCATCCCCGACGCGATACCCGAACTCCAGCCCCGCCATCGTCACGAACTGCCACAGGCTGTCGGCCAGGCTGCGCGCCACGTACAAGTCGTGGCCGCCGCCGCGCGGCAGGCGGTGGATCACCGCCGGCATCCGCGCCAGCGCCGTCATCGCGCACGCCCCCTCGATGAACACCGACGGGTCGAGGTCGATTCCGCAGCCCTGTGCCAGCACATCGAGCGCCGACGCGCCCGAGATATTGAGCACCGCGTAGCCATGGCTGACATCGGTCAGTGCGCCGGTCATGGCCTCGAGCGCCGTGCACAGCCGGGTCTGGAGCACGGGGCGCTCCGATTCCGGGCAGGCGATGAGCCAGTTGCCCGGGCCCGCCCAGAGCGCGTGCACCCGCCCTTCGGCATCGGCGGCGCCCAGCGACGCTGCCATCGGCAGCGGGAAACCCAGCACGGTGGCGAAGGTGTCGCATGACGGCCCGGGCACGGCGCGCAGGTCGAGCACTGCACGTCCTGCGACCGGCTTGAGGACCACCCGCGCCACGATGCCGTCGCCGCCGACCACGCGCTGCGCGCCCGCGGCTGCATGCGCCGCCAGCGCCGCGGCGAACGCCGGCTCGGCGGCTGCGTTCGGGGTGGTCATCTCATCCACGCAGGCGGTCTCCGGCCGGGTCGACGAACACGGGGTCGCCGACCTCGACTTCGATGCTCATCCGCATCAGCGGCGACATCGCCCACAGGCGCTGACCCTTGCGCAGGTGGCCGCGGGTGACCAGCGCCAGCGCGATCGCGCAGCCCACAGTCGGACTGAAGCAGGTCGAGGTGACGAGGCCTTCCATCGGATAAGGGGTGACCTGCCGCGGCTCGACGACCAGCATCGAGCCGCGCGGGATCGGTTCGCGCGCATGAACCGGAACCAGACCGACCAGGCGCAGACGATCCTCGCCGGCCAGCCCCGGCCGGGACAGCGAGCGGCGACCGATGAAATCGCCTTCTTTGCGGATCATCCGCTGCAGGCCGAGGTCGACGGGTGTGGTTCGCCCGTCGGCTTCGCAGCCGACGGCGAAACAGCCCTTCTCGATGCGCAGCACGCCCATGGCCTCGGTGCCCACCGGTACCACCGCTTCGGGCCCGCCTGCGGCGAGCAACGCCTCCCATGCTGCGCGGCCGTACCCGGCCGGCACGTTGATCTCGTACGACCTTTCGCCCGAGAAGCCGATGCGGAACACGCGTGCCGGAACGCCGGAGATCCGGCACTCGCGATACGCCATCAGGGGCAGTCCCGCGTCCGAGACATCGATGTCGGCGACCCTTTCCAGGACCGTGCGCGAGCGCGGCCCGGCAAGTGCCATCGCGGCCCAGTGGTCGGTGACCGAGGTCAGGTACACGTCGAGGTCGGGCCACTCGACCTGCAGCAGGTATTCGAGGCGCGACATCACCGCCTCGGCGTTCGCCTCGGTGGTGGTCATCAGGTAGTGGCGCTCGCCCAGGCAGGTCACCGTGCCGTCGTCGAACACCATGCCGTCCTCTCGCAGCATCACGCCAGGGTGGCTGCAGCCGGGGGCCAGGGCGGTGAAGTCGTTGATGCAGATGCGCTGCAGGAACTCGGCGCAATCGCGGCCCTGCAGGTCGATCCGGCCGAGCGGGCTGGTGTCGAACAGGCCCACGCCGCTGCGCACGGCGCGCACCTCGCGATTCACGGCATCGAGGTCGCTCTCGCGTCCCTGTCGATAGAGCCGCGCGCGCTGCCAGAGCCCGGTGTTCGCGAACACGGCACCGTTGTCACCATGCCAGCCGTCCATCGCCGTCCTGCGCAACGGATCGACCGCAATGCCTGCCCCCGGCCCGGCGATCGCGCCCAGCGCCACCGGCATGCCCGGTGGATGGAACGCCGTGACGCCGGACTGCGGCATCGGCATGTCGATCATGCCGGCGCGTTCGATATCGGCGACCGTCACGTCGTGCCGCAGATCGAGGAAGCGCTTGTAACGATGCGCCTGGGGATAGTCGATCTGCCGCACTGGCAGCATCGGGCAGGGGGTTTCGCGTTCGATGTCGGGGGGCAGCAGGGGCGGGCTGCTGCCGAGGCCGGCCTCGCGCGCGGCCGCGTGGCCCGCCGCAAGGCCCTGCGCGACGCAATCGGCAAGGGAGAAGGCGCCGGCGGCGCTGCCGATGCAACGGACATGTGCGGGCGGCTCACTGTCCGGGTCGGGCACGAAGGTGGCCAGGGCCGCGTCGAATTTCAGCTGGCCGCGCGCCTGCGACCACAGTTGCACAGCCGGGTTCCAGCCGCCGGAGACCAGCAGTGCATCGCCCTCGACCGGGAAGGCAGTGCTGCGTTCGTCGCTCTCGGCGCGCCCCGACGCATCGACCGGCGCGACCAGCGCGGCGCGCGCGCTGTTGCCGCCCAGCGTGCGCAGCACACCATGGCCCGCATGCACCCTGATGCCGGCGGCGATCGCGGCATCGAAGGCGGGGCCGGAAGGTTCGGGCCGCACATCGACGATCGCGCTGACTTCTACGCCGCAGCGGTGCAGGTCGAGCGCCGCGTGGTAGGCCGAGTCGTTGTTGGTGAATACCACTGCGCGCCGGCCGGGCTGCACGCCCTGGCGGTTGAGATAGCTTCGTGCACTGCCCGCGAGCATCACGCCCGGCAGGTCGTTGTCGCCGAATGCGATCGCGCGTTCGATCGCGCCAGTGGCGATCACGATCTCGCGCGCGCGTATCTTCCACAGGCGCTGGCGCGGCAGGTGCGTGGCGACGGGTGCACCGCTGCCGACCTGCTCGACCACGGTCGCCATGTTGTGGTCCCAGAGCGCGGCGACCTGGCTGCGCAGCAGTACACGCACGCCCGGGGCCGACTGCAGTTGCGTGGCGATCTCCTGTACCCAGCGGGTCGCGTCGTTGCGATCGATCCGTGCGCGCTCGCCGGGCAGGGAGCCACCGATCTCGGTGCCCTCGTCGGCGAGGATCACGCGCGCGCCAGCGCGGGCCGCCGCGAGCGCTGCGGCGAGCCCGGCCGGACCGGCGCCGCAGACCAGCACGTCGCAGTGCGCATGCCGATGCGCGCAGCGGCCCGGATCCAGCGCTTCCGGCGCGCGGCCCAGGCGGGCTGCGCGCCGGATCAACTTCCCGAGGAACGTCCGGCCGGCGTCCGGCAACATCGAGGGGCCGTCGTACAAGCCGGCTGGCAATACCCGCGACAGCGTGTCCTTGATCGCGCCGATGTCGAAATCCACCGACGGCCAGCAGTTCTGGCTCGAGGCGACCAGGCCGTCGTAGAGTGGCACCTGGGTTGCATGCAGGTCGGATTCGGTGTGCCCGCCGCTTTTCAGCCGCACCAGCGCGTTCGGTTCATCGGCGCCGGCGGCGACGATGCCGCGCGGGCGGTGGTACCTGGCGCTTCGCGCGACCAGGCGTACGCCGTTGGCGAGCAGCGCCGAAGCCAGGGTGTCGCCTTCGAAGCCGCAGTAGCGGTTGTCGTTGAAGGTGAACGACAGTGTGCGCGTGCGGTCGATACGTCCGAGGTCGGCCACGCGAAACGGGTTGGACGACCCGCTGCCGGGGGCGTTCATGCCGTCTTCTCCGGTCGCAGCGCCCAGGTCGACATTATTTCGTGGGTCAGCGTGTCACGCCGCACGCCGATCCAGCGCCGGCAGCCCATCGAATGCTGCCAGAGCTCGTCATGCTCGCCGGCCGGGTTGCCGCGCTCGTCGAGGTAGGCGCTCCACTCGGCATCGGTGGCTGCGGCAGGGTCCGCCGGGCGGCGCACCTTCGCGTCGCCGCCGCAGGAATATTCGACCTGGTCGCGCGGGCCGCAGTGTGGGCAGACGATCAGCAGCATCGTGGGCTCAGTGCATCCACGGGACGGGCCCGGCACCGCGCTCGTCGATCGCGCGGCCGAGCGTGTAGCGGTCGAGCGTGAACGCGGCATTGATCTCGTGCGGACGATCCTGCGCGATGGTGTGCGCGAAGCACCAGCCGGAGCCGGGCGTGGCCTTGAATCCGCCATCGCACCAGCCGCAGTTGACGTACAGGTTGTCGATCGGCGTCTTCGAGATGATCGGGCTGCCGTCCATGCTCGTGTCCGTGATGCTGCCCGTCAGCCGCAGCAGGCGCAGCCGCGAGAAGGCCGGGAACAGCGCGAGCACGTTTCCCGCCACACGCTCCAGCGCGGGCAGGTTCCCGCGCCGGGCGTACGAGTTGTACGAGTTGTATCTGTCGATGTCGCCGCCCATGACCAGTTCACCCTTGTCCGACTGGCTGACGCAGCAGAGCAGCGCGTCGGAGATGACCACCGTGTCGAGCATCGGCTGCACCGGCTCGGACGCCATTGCCTGCAGCGCGTGCGATTCGATCGGCAGCCGCAGACCGGCCATGCCGGCGACCACCGAGCTGTGCCCGGCCACGGCCATGCCCACCCTGGCTGCGCCGATGAAGCCCTGCGTGGTCTCGACGCCGAGCACGCGGTTGCCGTCACGCCGGATGCCGATGACTTCACAGTGCTGGATGATGTCCACGCCGCGCGCAGCCGCGCCGCGCGCATAGCCGCGATCGACTGCGTCATGGCGAGCGGTGCCACCGCGCGGTTGCAGCAGGCCGCCCAGGATCGGGTAGCGTGCGTGCGGTGACATGTCGATGCCGGGCACCATCGACGCGACTTCGGGCCGGTTCAGCGCCACCGCCTCGATGCCGTTCAGGCGCATCGCGTTGCCCCGCCGCGCCTGATCGTCCAGCCCGGCGTATGTGTGGGCCAGGTTGAGCACGCCGCGCGGGCGGAACATCACGTCGCAATCAAGCTCCTGGGACAGACCCTTCCAGAGTTTCAGCGAATGCGCGTAGAGGCGGGCTTTTTCAGTCAGGTAACAGCCGGACTGGACGATGGCCGTGTCGCCGCCGGTGCGCCTGTCGCCGATCCGGCCCTTCTCGAGCACCGCCACGTCGGTGATGCCGTGTTCCTTCGCCAGATAGTAGGCCGTTGCCAGCCCATGGCCACCGCCGCCGATGATGACCACGTCGTAATGGCGCTTCGGCGCCGGACTGGGCAAGTCCAGCGGCCAGTTGCGGCGGTCGTTCACTGCGTTCCAGGCGAGGCTGAGGATCGAGTGCTTCAAGGCGGCCGGGCAGGGTGGCGGGGATGATACGGAAACGACGCTGCGACCATACCACCGTCGGCCGAACCGCGGCGGTCCGGCGGGGCAGATAACCGCCGGCGTGCTACCGTCAGGCATGCCGCCGATTCCAGCTGGCGCCGTCGCGGCGCGGGTGCGCGCCCCGCTGCCGCTCTGGCGCGACCCGCCGCGCTTCGCCATCCTGCACATCCTGGCCGTGATCACTGGTGGCCTCGCGCTCGACAGCGCGTTCGGCTGGACCGGCCAGCACCTGGCGACCGTCTGGGCCTGCGCCGTCTGGGGCTGGCTGTACCGGGCTGGCGGCGCGGCCGAGCGACGTTCGCTGCTGCTGTGCACGCTGATCGCCGGCTTCGGGGAAGCCGTGCTGGCGCTGGGCTGGGGCATCTACGACTACCAGTTCGGCAACCTGCCGCTGTTCGTGCCGCCTGGCCATGCACTGCTGATGACGCTCGGCCTGCTGGTGGCAGCCCGGCTGCCGGTACGCACGACCCTGCTGCTGGTTCTGGTTCCCTCGACGGCCTGGGCGGCATTCGTCTGGGCCGGTGACACCGACCGCTTCGGCACCATCCTGTTCGTGCTGTTCGCGGGCTGCCTCGTGTTCGGGCGCGACCGGGTGCTGTACTCGGTGATGTTCGTGCTGGCGCTGGCGATGGAGCTGTATGGAACGGCGCTCGGCAACTGGACCTGGCGCGCCGTGGTGCCCGGCCTGGGCGTCGGCGCGGCCAATCCGCCGTTCGCCGCAGGTGCCTTCTATGCGCTGCTCGATCTTCTGGTACTGGCGGCGGTGTCGGTCGCGGCTTCGCGGCCCCGCGCTCTGGCGGCACCAGCCCGCTCGGAGTAGATTCGCGCCACGTCCCGATTCCTGCAGGAGAGCCGCCATGCCGTCGATGCGCCCCCCCATCATGGGTACCCGCCACATGGTGTCCGCCGGACACTATCTCGCCTCGCATGCGGCGTTCCAGATCCTCGAGTCGGGCGGCAACGCGATCGACGCCGGCGTGGCGGCGGGCATCGCGCTCGGCGTCACCCAGACCGAGAAGGTCAGCTTCGGTGGCGTCGCGCCGATCATCATCTTCAAGGCCGACACCGGCAAGCTGATCTCCATCGACGGCCTCGGCGTCTGGCCGCGCCGGATCACGCCCGACTACTTCATGAAGCACCACGGCGGGAAGATCCCGGCCACCTCGATCCGCTCGATCGTGCCGGCCGCGCCCGATGCCTGGCTGACTGCGCTCGAACTGCACGGCACGATGAGCTTCGGCGAAGTGGCTGCGGCGTCGATCGGTTTCGCGCGCGATGGCTTCGCCATGCACGAGCTGATGTCCGAGTTCCTGAAAGAGAACGAGGCGTCGTACAAGCGCTACCCGACCAGCTACCCGGTGTTCTTCCCGAACGGCCGCGCGCCCGAGCCGGGCGAGATCTGGCGCCAGCCCGACCTCGCGCGCACGATGCAGTACATGGCCGACGAGGAACGCGCGGCAGCGTCGAGGGGCGGGGCGAATGCCCGGATGGCCGGCCTGCAGGCCGCCCGTGACGCGTTCTACAAGGGCGACATCGCGCGCGCGATCGTCAAGTTCCATGCCGAGAGCGGCGGCCTGATGACCGCCGAAGACCTGGCCGAGTTCCGCGTGCGCCTCGAGCCGACCGTGTCCACCACCTTCGCCGGCATCGACATGCATTGCTGTGGCGCCTGGTGCCAGGGGCCGGTGGTGCCGATGACGCTCAACCTGCTCAAGGGCCATGACCTCAAGGGGTATGGGCACAACTCGACGCGCTATATCCATGTGCTGACCGAGGCACTGAAGCTCGCGTTCTCCGACCGCCATCATTTTTTCGGCGATCCTCGCTTCGTCGACGTGCCGATCGACGACCCGATGTCGCAGGCCTATGCCGACCAGCGTGCCGCGCTGATCCGCGCCGACCGCGCCTGGCCCGAGATGCCGCCGCCGGGCGATCCGCGCAACCAGGGCGATGCCCGCCTCGCGCCGCTGCCGGTGCCCGAGCCGGCGGACAAGTCGCCGCTCGGTGACACCTCGTACGCGTGCGTGATCGATCGCCACGGCAATGCGTTCTCGGTCACGCCGTCGGACGGTTCGAACAACTCGCCGCTGGTGCCGGGCATCGGCATCGTGTGCTCCGGGCGCGGCACCCAGTCGTGGGCCGACCCGCGCTACCGCTCGTCGGTGGCGCCCGGCGTGCGCCCGCGGCTCACGCCCAACCCGTCGCTTGCGCTGAAGGATGGCAAGGCGTTCATGACGCTGGGCACGCCCGGTGGCGACGTCCAGTGCCAGGCAATGGTGCAGGTGTTCCTGAACGTGGTGCTGTTCGGCATGGACCCGCAGGCCGCGATCGAGGCGCCGCGGTTCTCGAGCTACAGCTTCCCCGGGTCGTTCGAGCCGCACGCCTACTTTCCCGGCCAGCTCGCGCTGGAAGGGCGCATCGAAGACAACGTGGAGTCCGAACTCGCAGCGCTTGGCCACCGCACGTTCTGGTGGGACGACTACACCTGGCTCGCCGGGGCGCCGTGCGCGATCGTCGTCGATCCGGTCACCGGCGTGCTCAGCGGTGGCGCCGATCCGCGGCGCCCGGCCTACGCGCTCGGCTGGTAGCCGCCGGCCTTTCACGAACGCCGGCGCCGTCCGGCGCGCAAGTCCCACGACAACGGAGGAGCATCACCATGCTGTTCATCCCGGCCGATCGCATCCGGCAACAGAGCTTCAACATCCTGCGCGCCTGGGGCCAGAGCGAGGCCCATGCAAACATCACCGCCGACATCCTGACCGAGACCGACCTGCGCGGCATCGACTCGCACGGACTGTCGATGCTGCCGGTGTACGAAGAACAGCTGGCGACCAAGCTGAACATGAAGCCGGACATCAAGGTGGTGCGCGAGACACCGGTGTCCGCGCTGCTCGATGCCGACCA
>JBILGF010000111.1:0-8230 GCA_044351195.1 Burkholderiales bacterium | reverse complement strand
GACGAGGCTGCTGCGCAGGGGCATGTTCGCACCGCGATGAACTGCTGGCTGCGCGCCGCCAACTACTATCGCCAGGCCGAGTTCTGGCTCGAGGGCGAAGATCCGCGCCGGCTGCAGACCTTCACCGAGGGCGAACGCTGCTCGCACCAGTTCCTGCGCCACCTCGACCCGCCGGGCGAGATCGTCGACATCCCCTACGAGCCGGGCAAGCCATTGCCGGCGTACTTCATCCGCTCGCCCCATGGCGCCGAGAAGCAGCCGGTGCTGATCTCCTTCGGGGGCATCGATTCGTTCAAGGACGAACTGTGGTTCATGACCGGCCACGGCGCGCTGCAGCGCGGCATCTCGGTGCTGCTGGTCGATGGTCCGGGGCAGGGCGGGGCGCTTCGCCGCCATGGCCTGCGTACCCGGCACGACTATGAAGTGCCGGTGGGCAAGTGTATCGACTGGCTCGAGACGCGCAGCGACATCGACCTCGCGCGCATCGCGGTCAGCGGTTCCAGCCTGGGTGGCTACTATGCCGCCCGTGCCGGCGCAAAGGAGCCACGCCTCGCGGCGGCGATTTCCCATAATGCGATCTGGAGCGTCCACCAGCGCTTCGGCGAGCGGGGCGAAGACCACGGACTGGCCGGCCACATGAAGTGGATCACCGGTACCCGGTCGATGGCCGAGGCGACCGAATACGTGCGCGACTTCGTGCTCGAAGGCGTGCTCGATTCCATGCGTTGTCCGTACCTCGTCATCCACGGCGGGCACGATGTGCTGGGCGTGGAGAACGCGCGTACCGTGTACGACTATGCGCGATCGAAGGGTATCGATGCGACCCTGCGGCTGGTCACCGCCGAGGAGACCGGTGCCGAGCATTGCCAGCACGACAACCCGACGATCGGCCAGGAACTGATGCTCGACTGGCTGTGCGACCGCTTCGGCATCGACCAGCGCAAACTGCGCTTCACCGCCAGCTGAGCGTGGCAGGCGTGGCGGTGGCGATCAGCAGGCGCCCGTTGCCGTCGCGCACCCGGGCGGGCTCAGCGGCCCGGGCCGGCCTTGTCGAGGCCCTGTACCCGGTCACCAGCCTTGATGCCGCGTTGCGCGAACCAGCCGCGATTGACCTCGAGCGCGTAGAGCGCCTCGCCCTCCGACGGATGGCCGTCGGTGGTGAACGGCATCATGTCGCGTATGTTGAGGATCGTGCCCTTGCCGTCGATGAAGGCGATCGACAGCGGCAGCGGGGTATTCTTCATCCAGAACGACTGTTTCTGCGCCGCAGGGAACACGAACAGCATGCCTTCGTTGTCCTTGAGGTCGTATCGGAACATCAGGCCGCGTTCACGGGTATCCGGGCTCGCTGCGACCTCGGCGACGAGCGCATGTTTGCCGATCGACAGGGACACGGTCGGCAGTCTCGGCTGCGCCTGGCCCTGCGCGAATGCGCTGCCGGCCAGTACGAACCAGACCAGCAACGGAAGGAAGGCGGCGCCATGAAACAGTCGGTACATCGATCAACACTCCCCTTGCGTACGGATGGGTCCTGGTTGTCCCGGTGCCTCGCTGCCGCCATGGTCGCGTCCGTGGCCATCCTGGCGCTGGTCCCGGTACCGTCCGTGCAGGCCGCTTCGACATGGCCCGCCCGGCCGATTCGCATCATCGTGACGTTCCCGCCTGGCGGTTCCAGCGACATTGTCGCACGGCTGATTTCGAGCCAGTTGTCCGAGCGTGTCGGGCAGGCTGTCGTGGTCGACAACCGGCCCGGGGCCGGTGGCACGCTGGGTGCCACGATCGCGGCACAGGCCCAGGCCGACGGGCACACGCTCGTGGTGTCGAACACGGCGCCGTTCTCGGTGTCGCCGTTCATCTATCCGGCAGTGCGCTACGACCCGGTGAAGGGCTTCACCCACATCGCATCGATCGGTGCGGTACCGAACGTGCTCGCGGTATCCAACTCGCTCGGGGCGAAGAGCGTCGCCGATCTGGTCGCGGTCGCACGCAGCGGCCGGGCGCTCAATTACGGATCGAGCGGTGTCGGCTCGGTCGGGCATATCGTCGGTGAACTGTTCCAGCGCCAGTTCAAGGTGACGATGACCCATGTGCCGTACAAGGGCGCGGCACCGATGCTGGTCGACCTGCTCGCCAACCAGATTCCCCTCGCGTTCGACACCCTGCCGCAGAGCCTGCCGCATGCACAGCGCGGGGCGCTGCGTATCCTGGCGGTGACCTCGGCGAAGCGGGTCGGCGCGGCACCGGAGATTCCCGCGGTCGGAGAACTCGGCTATCCGTCGCTGGTGGCGGAGAACTGGCTGGGGCTGTCCGGGCCCGCCGGCATTCCGGCATCCGTGGTCGAGACGCTGCACCGTACCGTGGGCGAGGTGATCGTCCTGCCGGCCATCGCCCTGCGCATGGACGAACTGGGCATCGTGCGCCGGCCGATGACCAAGGAGGGGTTTGCGGCATTCGTGGCGGCGGAAGTCGGGGCCTGGCAGCCGGTGCTCAAGGCCGCCGGGATCCGCACCGAATGAGTGCCGTTGACAGGCCCGTGCAGCGGGTGCCGGTATTCATGTTCGGCTGGCCGGGCCGTGGCAGCTTCAATGCGTCGGCTGCAGCGGCGGTCGATCGGCTGCGCGCGCCGCTCGAAGCCGTCGGCATCGCGATCGAGCCCTGCTGGCGGCAGGCGTTCGATGTGCCTGAGCGTATTGCCGCCATCGAGGCGGTGCTGGCAGCCGGGCCGCCGCTGGTGGTGGTGCATGGCGGGCAGGGCGATGCGCCGGTCGCCCATCTCGCCCCGCTGTATCCAGCCGTCCGCTTTGCGGTCACCCAGGGATCCGTCACCGGCGCAAATGTCGCCAGCTATGAGGTCCGGCAGGAGGAGTCGGCGTTCCTGGCGGGCGTGCTCGCTGCGCGCGCGACGCGCACGGGTACCGTCGCACACCTCTCGGGAGAGCGCGTGCGGCCTGGCCTGCTCGGGCGCGCGGCGTTCGTTGCCGGCGTGCAGGCCGAGGCGCCCGGCATGCCGGTGCTCACCGCCTTCTGCGGACACCAGCACGAACCGGCGCTGGCTCGTCGCTGGGCCGGCGCGATGTTCGATGCAGGCGCGGACATCCTGTTCACGATGCTCGACGGCGGCCGTTCCGGTGCGATCGATGCCTGTCGCGCGCATGGCGCCGCGCTGATCGGCAACGTCGAAGACTGGACCTTGCGCGAGCCTGAGGTATGTATCGCCTCGGCGATCGCCGACAGCGGCTGGGGCGTCGCACGCGCAGTCGATGACTGGCGCGCAGGACGCTTCCCCGCGGGCGGCCATGTGCGCGTCGGACTGGCCGAGCCATCGGTGGTCCGGCTGGTGCTCGCGCCGCGGCTGCAGGCGGTGCATGGCGCGGCCATCGCCGTGCGCGCCAGTGCGCTCGAGCGTGGACTCGCCGAGGGCCTCCACGCGCTGCCGCAAGATTACAAGGGTGTCGAGTTCGAATTGCCACAGGCGTGCTGAGCCGATCCGTTCGGTGCGGCGGGTGCGGCAATCGTCGCCGCTGCGCTCCGGCCCAGTTCGAGCAGCTGGTGCGCAGCGCCATTGTGCGCTGGGCCGCGGTGATGCAGGTGTCGGGTACCAAGATGGATTGAGCGTTCCCGCGCGATCGATGCCAGGGGCACCCGGGCCGCGATGTGCGCGGCAGGCCACGCCGCCTCTGCTACGATCACGCCTGTCCCCGCATGGAGAAATAAGGAATGGCGAACAAATCAGCAACCGGTACCAGCAAGGCCGTCGTGAAGAAGGCTGCGGTGAAGAAACCCGCAGCCGCCCGCAAGGTCGGCTCGAAGGGCATGACCTTCTGCACGCTGGCCAGCCGCGACGGCATGACCCTCGGCGTGCGAACCGGCAAGGGCATCCTCGACGTGGCGAAGGCGGCTGCTCTGTTCCGCGTCAAGGCGCCCACGACGATCCACCAGGTGATGGAAGGCGCCGATTGCGCGCCCCTCGTGAAGCTGGTCGAGAAGGCCACCAGCGACGCGCGCGGCAAATCGGTGCTGGTGAGCGAGGCCCGGGCGAAGTTCGGTCCGGCAGTGCCCAACCCCGAGAAGATCATCTGTGTCGGCCTGAACTACCGCCAGCACGCGGCCGAGACCGGCAGTGCGATTCCGCCGGTGCCGCTGCTGTTCAACAAGTTCAACAATGCGCTGACCGGCCATCGCTCGACGGTGAAGCTGCCGAGCAAGGTCGACAGGCAGTTCGACTACGAAGTCGAACTGGTGATCGTGATCGGCAAGACCGCACGCGATGTCAGCGAGGCAGATGCACTGAAGTACGTGTTCGGCTATGCCAACGGCAACGACCTTTCCGCGCGCGGCCTGCAGAAAGCGACCAGCCAGTTCATGCTGGGCAAGATCCCGGACGGCTTCGCGCCGCTCGGCCCGTGGGTCGTGAGCGCCGACCAGATCAAGGATCCGAACAACCTCGCGATCCAGACCTGGGTGAACGGCAAGATCCGCCAGGACCTGAACACGTCCGACATGATCTACGACTGCAAGACGATCATCAGCTACTGCTCCAGGCACATCACGCTGAAGCCGGGCGATATCATCTACACCGGCACGCCGCAGGGCGTGATCCTCGGCTACCCGAAGGACAAGCAGAAGTGGCTGAAGGCCGGAGACCGCGTGAAGACGGTCGTGGAACAGCTGGGCGAGCTGGAAGTCACGCTGGCCTGACCTGTGTACCCCGGGGGGGCGTGCGCCAAAGGCAATCGGCCCCCGGGCGCAATGCGAATGCGGCGTGCCCATGGCCGCTGCCTTACGAGAGGAGCTTTGAAATGACGCTGACTGCCGAAGCACTTGGGAACGAATTCCGCGGCTACCTCGAAGCCGAGCCGGGTCCGACGGGGCGCGAGAAGGTGCGCGACCGCCTGAAGCAGGTACTGACCGACGCTGCGTTCGTGGCGACGTACCTGCGCGAAGACACGAAGGAGCGCGAGGTGCTCTACGAAGACCCCAAGCTGGGTTTCTGCATCCTCGCGCATCACTACCGCGGCCCGAAGGACAGCCCGCCGCATGATCACGGTCCGTCGTGGGCGATCTACGGCCAGGCGAAGGGCGAGACGATGATGAACGATTACGAGCTGCTCGAGCCGGCTGCCGAAGACAAGGCGGGCAAGGTGAAGAAGACTCGAAGCTACTCGCTCACGCCAGGGGTCGCCCATGTCTACAACGAGGGCCAGCTGCATTCGCCGCATCGTACCGCGTCGACGCACCTGATCCGGATCGAAGGCATGAACATGGAGAAGGTGCGCCGGCTCAGGTACGAGGCCGTCTGAAATACCGGTACGGCGAGCCGCCGGTGGCCCTCGGGGCACCGGCGGTGCCCGCCTGCATCAGCCGCGCCCGGTGCTGCCGAAACCGCCCGCGCCGCGGCTGCTCTGTTCGAACGCGTCGACCACCTCGAACGCGACCTGCACCACCGGCACGACCACCAGTTGCGCGATGCGTTCCATCGGCGCCAGCGTGAACGGCGTGCGGCCACGGTTCCACAGCGATACGAACACCTGGCCCTGGTAGTCCGAATCGATCAGGCCGACCAGGTTGCCCAGCACGATGCCGTGCTTGTGGCCCAGCCCGGATCGGGGCAGCACCATCGCCGCCAGGCCAGGATCGGCCAGGTGCATGGCGATGCCGGTCGGGATCAGTTCGGTTTGTCCCGGTTCGACCACCATCGATTGCGCAATGCAGGCGCGCAGGTCGAGGCCGGCTGATCCGGCGGTGGCGTAGGCCGGGGGCTGGTCGTGCAGCCTCGGGTCGAGGATGCGCAGGGCGACGGTGGGACGCGCAGCGGTGGCGGGAGCGTTCATCGGGGCTGGTAGAGCTTCGAGATGTGGGCGATCAGCAGGCGCGCCTGCTCCCGTTTCGACGTGCGAGGCAACGGATGGCGCCCCGCGTCGTCGAACAGCACGAGTTCGTTGTCGTCCGCGCCGAAGGCGGTCTGCACGAAGTTCGCGGCGAGCAGCGGCAGGTTCTTGCGCCGGCGCTTGGCCTCGGCGAACTCGTCGAGGTTCTCGCTTTCGGCCGCGAAGCCGACGCAGAACGGCGGATCGGCCAGCGCGCTGACGCTGGCCAGGATGTCCGGGTTGGGCGCGAGTTCGAGGGTGAGGATATGCGCGTCCTTCTTGATCTTCTGGTCGCTCGGATTGAGCACATGGTAGTCGGCGACCGCAGCCACGCTCACGAAGATGTCGGCATCGGGTACGAAGGCGTTCACCGCTGCGAGCATCTCCTGCGCGCTCGAGACCTGTGCCAGGCGCGCCAGCGGCGGCGGGGCGAGGGCGGTGGGGCCACTGACCAGGGTCACCTCCGCCCCGGCTTCCCAGGCGGCGTGCGCGATCGCGTAACCCATCTTGCCGGAGCTGAGGTTGGTGATCGCCCGGACCGCGTCGATACGCTCGAACGTGGGACCGGCGGTGATCAGTACGCGCAGCCCGTTCAGCGTCTTGGGCGTGAATGCGCGTGCCACGTGCTCGGCGATCCGGGCCGGCTCGATCATGCGCCCCATGCCGGTTTCGCCACAGGCCTGGTCGCCCGAGTCCGGGCCCCAGACCTTGATGCCGTCATCGACCAGGCGTGCGATGTTGCGCCGGGTGGCCGGGTTTTCCCACATCTGGCGGTTCATCGCCGGTGCGATCGCGAGCGGGCAGTCGCGCGCCAGGCACAGCGTGGACAGCAGATCGTCGCACAGCCCGTGTGCCAGCTTGGCGATGAAGTCGGCCGATGCCGGCGCGACCAGGACCAGCCCCTTGTCGCGCGACAGCTCGATATGCGCCATGTTGTTCGGGACCCGTGCATCCCAGGGGTCGTGCCACACCGGGCGGCCCGAGACCGCCTGCAGCGTGACCGGGGTGACGAACTGCCGTGCGGCCTCGGTCATCACCACGTCGACCGCGTTGCCCTGGCCGACCAGCAGCCGCACCAGTTCGGCGGTCTTGTAGGCGGCGATACCGCCGGTGATTCCGAGCAGCAGACGGTCGACAGGGCGAGGGTTCATGGCCGGGGCGGGGGCAGGGTGGGGAGGGTGGGTCCGTTTCGGCTGCAATCGGCTCGATCCTGGCCGCGCGATCAATGGACCCGAAGGCTAGTGTAGCGCTTCCCCCGGGGCGGGCCCCGGTGGCCGCTGGCAACACCGACCGCAGCCAGCAGCCGCCGATGACGCGGATCGAGGGGAACCGCGCCCGAAGGACGCATCCCGCATGGAATCGTACCGGATGAAACCCGGATGACCCCGATCAAGCACTGGCCTTCGGCCGAACGTCCGCGCGAGAAACTGATGGCGCGCGGCGCCGATGCGCTGTCGGACGCGGAACTGCTGGCGATCCTTCTGCGCCACGGCGTTCGCGGGCGCACCGCGCTCGACCTGGCGCGCGACCTGATCAACCGCTTCGGCAGCATCGGGCGGCTGATGGCGGCCGACGCGCACGCGTTCTGCAGTGCCCCGGGTCTTGGCCCTGCACGATTCGTCGAGATGCAGGCGATGGTGGCGGTAGTGCGCAGGATGCTTCATGAAACCCTGCGTACCTCGAGCGTGCTCGACGCGCCGCAACAGGTGCGCGACTATCTCAAGCTGAGCCTGGCCGGCCGGGAATACGAAGTCTTCGTCGCGGTGTTCCTCGACACCCAGCACAGGGTGCTGATCGACAGCGAACTGTTCCGTGGCACGTTGTCGCAGACCAGCGTCTATCCGCGCGAGGTGGTGAAGGCTGCGCTGGCGTCGAACGCGGCTGCGGTGATCTTCGCGCACAACCATCCTTCGGGCATCGCCGAGCCCAGCCGGGCCGACGAACTGCTGACGCGCGCACTGAAGGATGCGCTCGCGCTGGTGGATGTGCGGGTGCTCGACCACTTCGTGGTCGCCCGCGGTGGCGTGGTGTCGTTTGCGGAGCGCGGACTGATCTGATGCCGGGCAACCCCCCTTGCTGCCGGCTGGGTCCGCGTGCTATAAACACCGGCTTTCGATTCGTCACCGCTAACCCGCCCCGAGACTCCTGAAATCAGGTGCCTCGCCCGGGATCAAGGCGGTCTGCGGGTCGGCAACCTTCACCGAAGCAAACAAATCGCACCGAGGTCGTCATGTCACGCGTCTGTCAGGTCACCGGCAAGAAGCCGATCGGCGGGAACCATGTGTCCCACGCCAACAACAAGACCAAGCGCCGGTTTCTCCCGAACCTGCACTATCGTCGTGTCTGGGTCGAGAGTCAGAACC
>JBILGF010000109.1:0-8255 GCA_044351195.1 Burkholderiales bacterium | reverse complement strand
CCTTCTTCAGGTATTCGCCTGCGATCTCGGCCAGCCGGTTGCGCAGGGTGACCCGGTGCCACTCGGTCTCTTCCTTCTTGTCGCCGGAGGCCTTGTCCTTCCACGAGTAGGTCGTGGCCAGGTTCAGGTTGCACAACGCATTGCCGTCGGGCATGTAGCGTACGTCGGGGTCGCGACCGAGGTTGCCGACCAGGATGACCTTGTTCACAGATGCCATGGGATACCTCCGCTGCAGCGTATGCTGGTTGTTTCAGGCCTTGGATGGACGGGCGCCAATCGGGGAAGGGGCGTTCGGCTCGCATGTGTCGCCGGGACTGCCCGGGCCTGTGCGCTCTGCCGCGTCGACACGGGTGTCACCCCCGCCATCCGCACGCCCGGGGACTTGCATCCCCCAGGCGATGGCCAGCCACGCGGCCGTGAGCAGCGCTGCTGACCAGAGCACAGCGCCCAGCCCCATAGTCTGCGCCAGCAGGCCGCCGACCGCCCCACCCAGAAAGATGCCCACGAACTGGATACTGCTGTACACCCCGATGGCGGTGCCGCGCAAGGGCTGCGGCGCGAGCCGGGACACCAGCGAAGGCAGCAGCGCCTCCAGTATGTTGAACGCGATGAAGAACGCGGCCAGCGCAAGGCCGGTGCCCAGCACGGAATCGCGCGTGAGCAGGAAACCGCCAAGCGCGGCCAGCGTGAGCACGATGCTCGCGAGGAACACCTGCTTCGAGCGCTGCCTGCCCTCCGCATGGGCGATCGCGGGCACCAGCAGTGCGAAGCTCGCCAGCATCGCCGGCCAGTACACATGCCAGTGCTGCGCGACCGGCATGCCGGCATCGCGCAGCGACACCGGCACCACCAGGAACAGCGCGGTCAGCAGCGCATGCAGCACCAGCACGCCCAGGTTGATCCGGCGCAGTTCGCCATCGGCGAGCACCGCCCGCAGGTCGATCCAGAACCGGCCGCGCTCCGGCCGCCGGTTGCCATCGGGCGACCGATGCATGCCGGGCCCGGCCGCAGGCGGTTCGGGTACCAGGAACCGCACCACGCACAGGGCGAGCAGCGCCAGCACGCCGGTCAGCGTGAAGATGCCGCTGATGCCGATGGCGGCGTGCAGCGGGGGACCGGCGATCAGCGACAGCGCGAACGCGATGCCGATGGTCGAACCGATGATCGCCATCGCCTTTGAACGCTGCGCGTCGCGGGTGAGATCGGCGGTAAGGGCGATCACCACTGCCGAGATCGCTCCCGCGCCCTGCAAGGTGCGGCCGAGGATGATGATCCAGAGGTCGGTCGCCGAAGCAGCGACGAAACTGCCGATCGCGAACAGGACCAGCCCGAAGTACATCACCGGCTTGCGCCCGTAGCGGTCGGAGGCCCAGCCGAACGGGATCTGCAGGATCGCCTGGGTCAGGCCGTAGATGCCGATCGCGGTGCCGACGAGGATGCGGTTGTCGCCCCCGGGCAGGCGCTCTGCGTACACCGCGAACACCGGCAGGATGATGAACAGACCGAGCATGCGCAGTCCATAGAGCATCGACAGAGACAGGCTCGCACGCCATTCGAGTGCGTTCATCGGCGAGGCACCCGCACCCCGGCCGCCAGGGCGGTCCGGGGGCAGTTCCGGGCGGCGGTTCGGACGGTCACGTTAGCAGCGGGTTCCTGACGGGGCGACTCGGTTATAGTAACAGGTTGCCTTTTTCACACGGCGTTGCAAGCGGGCGGGCAGGCATGGCAGGCGAGTCAGAGAGCGGGTCACAGAGCGGGTCACAGAGCAACGCAGCGCGCAGGCCGGTCGACGACCGGACGACCAGCGACCGGACGACCAGCGACCGCGGTCACGGCGGCTACATCCGAATCCGCGGTGCGCGCACGCACAACCTGCGCAACGTGAACCTCGACCTGCCGCGCAACCGGCTGGTGGTCATCACCGGGCTGTCCGGATCAGGAAAATCGTCGCTCGCCTTCGACACGCTCTACGCCGAGGGGCAGCGCCGCTATGTCGAGTCGCTGTCGGCCTATGCGCGGCAGTTCCTCCAGGTGATGGAAAAGCCCGACGTCGACCTGATCGAGGGCCTGTCCCCGGCGATCTCGATCGAGCAGAAATCGGGCAGCCACAACCCGCGCTCCACGGTCGGCACGATCACCGAGATCCACGACTACCTGCGTCTGCTGTATGCCCGGGCGGGACAGCCTTTCTGCCCCGACCATGACGAACCGCTGGCGGCACTCAGCGTGTCGCAGATGGTCGACCACGTGCTGGCGCTGCCGCCCGAGACGGGGCTGATGATCCTCGCGCCCCTGCTCGCAGACCGCAAGGGCGAGCAGCGCGAGCTGCTGTCCGAACTGCGGGCGCAGGGCTTCGTGCGCGTGCGCATCGATGGCGAGGTGTTCGACCTCGACGAGGCGCCGAAGCTCGCAAAGAACCGCCGGCACAGCGTCGACATCGTGGTCGACCGGCTGAAGGTGCGCGAAGACCAGCGCCAGCGCCTCGCCGAATCATTCGAGATGGCACTGCGTCATGCCGACGGCCGCGCGATCGCGCTCGAGATCGACTCCGGCCGCTCGCATCTGTTCTCGTCGCGTTTCGCGTGCCCGGTCTGCGGCTGGTCGATCCCGGAGCTCGAGCCACGCCTGTTCTCGTTCAACAATCCGGTCGGTGCCTGTGCACGCTGCACCGGCCTGGGCACGGAATCGTTCTTTGACCCGCGGCGGGTGGTTGCGTTTCCGGAGCTGTCCCTCGCCTCGGGCGCGATCAAGGGCTGGGACCGGCGCAACGCGTTCTTCTTCCAGATGCTGCAGAGCCTCGCAGGCCACTACGGCTTCGACATCGAGGCACCGTTCGATTCCCTGCCGGAAGAGCTGCGCCTGAAGATCCTCTTCGGCTCCGGCGACGAGCTGATCCGCTTCCACTATCCCGCCGAGAAGGGCGCGAAGCAGCATCGCGAGCATGCGTTCGAGGGCATCGTACCGAACCTCGAGCGGCGTTTCCGCGAGACCGAGTCGCCGGTGGTGCGCGACGAGCTCGCGCAGTATCAGAGCGTGCACGCCTGCCCCGACTGCGCTGGCACCCGACTGCGCAAGGAGGCCCGCTGCGTGCGCATCGCCGGCCAGGCCATCTACGACATCGGCCGCATGCCGCTGCGCGAGGCCGTACGTTTCTTCGACACCCTGCAACTCGAAGGCGCCCGGCAGGCCATCGCCGACCGCATCAACCGCGAGATCGGCAGCCGCCTGGGATTCCTGGTCAACGTCGGGCTCGACTACCTCTCCCTCGACCGTTCGGCCGACACGCTGTCCGGTGGCGAGGCACAGCGCATCCGGCTCGCGAGCCAGGTCGGCTCGGGCCTGACCGGTGTCATGTACGTGCTCGACGAACCCTCCATCGGACTGCACCAGCGCGACAACGCACGCCTGCTGGGCACCCTCGCCCACCTGCGCGACATCGGCAACTCGGTGATCGTGGTCGAGCACGACCAGGACGCGATCCTCGCTGCCGACCATGTGGTCGACATGGGTCCGGGCGCCGGGGTACATGGCGGAGCGGTGGTGGCAGAGGGCACGCCTGCCCAGGTGCAGGCCAACCCGGATTCCGTCACCGGTCTCTATCTGTCCGGCAAACGCTCGATCGCCGTGCCCTCGCGGCGCAACCCACCGCAGCGCGGACAGTGGCTCACCCTGTCCGGCGCCCGTGGCAACAACCTGCAGGACGTCACCCTCGAGCTTCCCGCCGGGCTGTTTGTCTGCATCACCGGCGTGTCGGGCTCGGGCAAGTCGACGCTGATCAACGACACGCTGTATCCCGCCGTTGCGCGCCACGTGAACCGGCTGGCGCCAGGCATCGGTGCCGAGGCGGCTCCGTACGACACGATCGAGGGGCTGCACCTGTTCGACAAGGTGGTCAACGTCGACCAGAGCCCCATCGGACGCACGCCGCGGTCGAACCCGGCGACCTACACCGGCCTGTTCGCCCCTATCCGCAATCTCTTCGCCGGCGTGCCCGAGTCACGTGCCCGGGGCTACGGTCCCGGCCGGTTCTCGTTCAACGTCAAGGGTGGCCGCTGCGAAGCCTGCCAGGGCGACGGGGTGATCAAGGTCGAGATGCACTTCCTCGCCGACATCTACGTGCCTTGCGATGTGTGCCACGGAAGCCGCTACAACCGCGAGACGCTCGAAGTCCGCTACAAGGGCGCGACGGTGAGCGATGTGCTGGCGATGACCGTGGAACAGGCGGCTGCGTTCTTCAGTGCCGTACCGATGATCGCGCGCAAGCTGCGCACGCTCGCCGACGTAGGCCTGGGCTACATCGGCCTGGGACAGAGCGCGACCACCCTGTCGGGCGGAGAAGCGCAGCGGGTGAAGCTCGCGCTCGAATTGTCCAAGCGCGACACCGGGCGCACGCTGTACATCCTCGACGAGCCGACCACCGGCCTGCACTTCCACGATGTCGACCTGCTGCTGACCGTGCTGCATCGCCTGCGCAGCCACGGCAACACGGTGGTGGTGATCGAGCACAACCTGGACGTGATCAAGACGGCCGACTGGGTAGTCGACCTCGGTCCGGAAGGGGGCTCGGGCGGAGGCAGGATCGTCGCGGCAGGCACGCCGGAGCAGATCGCGGCCGATCCGGCCAGTGAGACGGGACGATACCTGTCTTCGTTGCTGCCTGCGGTGGCTGCGGCGCGGCCGCCGGAAGCCCACCTGCCCAGGGCCGGGCTGACTGCCGGCCGGGGCTGATCCGAACCCTGCGACGACACCTTGCGGCCCGAGCCGCAGGTGTCGCCGCGGGCACAACCCTACTGTGCGTCGGCTGCAGCCGCTTCCGGCTGGTCCATCAACATCACCAGGGCCATCGGGGCATTGTCACCCTGGCGGAAACCAGCCTTCAGGATGCGCAGATAGCCGCCATTGCGGGTGGCGTAGCGCGGGCCCAGTTCATCGAACAGCTTGACCACCATGTCGCGATCGCGCAGGCGGTTGAACGCGAGGCGGCGGTTGGCGACGGTCGCTGTCTTGCCCAGGGTGATCAGCGGCTCGGCCACCCGACGCAGTTCCTTGGCCTTGGGCAGCGTCGTCTGGATGGTTTCGTGCTTGAGCAGCGAGTTGGTCATGTTCCGCAACATCGCCAGCCGGTGGCTGGTGGTGCGGTTCAGTTTTCGCAAGCCTTGACGGTGACGCATGGCGATACCTCAGTACGACAGATGACGTTGGTTTGAAGCCGGATCAGTCTCCGGCATGCCGGTGCCCGGCGAATCAGTGCCCGGCGACCTTCTCGAGCCCGACCGGCGGCCAGTTTTCGAGTTTCATGCCGAGCATCAGGCCGCGCGAAGCGAGTACTTCCTTGATCTCGTTCAGCGACTTGCGGCCCAGGTTCGGCGTCTTCAGCAGTTCGGTCTCGGTGCGCTGGATCAGGTCACCGATGTAGTAGATGTTCTCGGCCTTCAGGCAGTTGGCCGACCGCACGGTCAGCTCGAGGTCGTCGACCGGGCGCAGCAGGATCGGATCGACCGCCGGCTCTTTCCGGTCGTCGCGGGCACCCGGGGTGCCCTGCAGGTCGGCAAACACCGACAGCTGGTCGACCAGCACGCGTGCGGCGTAGCGGATCGCCTCTTCCGGCTCGATCACGCCGTTGGTCTCGATGTCGATGATCAGCTTGTCGAGGTCGGTGCGCTGCTCGACACGCGCGCTTTCGACGGCATAGCTCACGCGATGCACCGGGCTGAATGACGCGTCGAGCAGGATGCTGCCGATCGCACGCCCTTCGCGTGCTGCCGGGCGGGAGGACGCCGGCACGTAGCCGCGGCCCTTCTCGACCTTGATCGTCATCTCGAGCTTGCCACCGGGCGTGAGATTGGCGATCAGGTGCTGCGGGTTGATGATCTCGACGTCGTGACCGACTTCGATATCACCCGCGGTGACCGGGCCCGCGCCGGCCTTATTCAGCGTGAGCGTGACCTCGTCGCGATCGTGCAGCTTGAACACGATGCCCTTGAGGTTAAGCAGAATGTCGACCAGGTCTTCCTGGACGCCATCCAGCGCGGAGTACTCGTGCAGCACACCGCTGATGTGAACCTCGGTGGCCGCGTAGCCGGGCATGCTCGACAGCAGCACGCGGCGCAACGCATGACCCAGCGTATGGCCATAGCCGCGCTCGAACGGCTCCATCGTGATCTTCGCCTGCACGGCCGACACCGGCTGAACATCGATGATGCGCGGCTTCAGGAAGCTGCTTTGCATGAATTAACCTCTCGACCGGGAAAGATGGCGACGGAAGCGCCTGCGTGTCACGCAGGGTGTCCGTCGCAAACTGCTGCTTTGGGGTGCTGTGCCGACATGCTGCGGGGGCGCGCCACGCGGACGACCGGACGAACCGGGCCCGCGCCGCGCACGGGTCGATTACTTGGAGTAAAGCTCGACGATCAGCGATTCGTTGATCGTGCTCGGCAGGTCGGTGCGGGAGGGGACGCTCTTGAACACTCCTTTGCCTTCCTTCGCATCGAGCGACAGCCACTCGGGCACGCCACGCTGCTCGACGGCTTCCATCGCGGCCTTGACCCGCAGTTGCTCGCGCGCACCGGCCGACAGGCCGATCACGTCGCCAGGACGAACCTGGAACGAAGGGATGTTCACCCGGCGGCCATTGACGGTAACGCCGTTGTGCCGGACGACCTGGCGCGCTTCGCTGCGCGAGGCGCCGAAGCCCATGCGGAAGGCGACGTTGTCGAGCCGGCATTCGAGCAGCGCGAGCAGGTTCTGGCCGGTGATGCCCTTGCGGCGGTCGGCCTCGGCATACGTGCGACGGAACTGGCGTTCGAGGATGCCGTAGATGCGGCGCACTTTCTGCTTCTCACGCAACTGCAGTGCGTAATCGGACATGCGGTTCTGCTTCTGCCCGTGCTGGCCGGGCGGATTGGTGCGGCGCTCGATCGAGCACTTGTCGGTGAAGCATTTCTCGCCCTTGAGGAAGAGCTTCTCGCCTTCGCGACGGCACTGGCGGCATTTCGGATCGGTATTGCGGGCCACGGTATGTGTCTCCTGGTCAGACGCGACGGCGCTTGGGCGGGCGGCAGCCGTTATGCGGCACCGGAGTCACGTCCGAGATGCTGAGGATCTTGAAGCCGACCGCGTTGAGGGCACGCACGGCCGACTCGCGTCCGGGCCCCGGCCCCTTGATGCGGACTTCGAGGTTCTTCACGCCGCACTCCTGTGCCGCCCGCCCCGCCTGCTCGGCGGCGATCTGGGCCGCGAACGGCGTGCTCTTGCGCGAGCCCTTGAAACCGGAGCTGCCGGTGGACGCCCATGACAGGGCATTGCCCTGGCGGTCGGTGATCGTGACGATCGTGTTGTTGAACGACGCGTGGATGTGCGCGACACCCTCGGCGATGTTCTTCTTGACCTTCTTTCGGGTCCGCGTTGCGGTCTTGGCCATGTCTATCGAATCCTTTTAACCCGGCTTGCCGGACGTTGCCCGGATCGCCTTGCGCGGCCCCTTGCGGGTACGGGCGTTGGTGCGGGTGCGTTGTCCGCGAACCGGCAGGCCGCGGCGATGCCGTAGGCCACGGTAGCAGCCGAGATCCATCAGCCGCTTGATGCTCATGTTCACCTCGCGGCGAAGGTCGCCCTCGACGGTGAACTTGCCGACGTGGTCACGGAGCTTGTCCATTTCCGAGTCGGTGAGTTCCTTCATCTTGGTGGTGGGCTTGATGCCCGAGGCCTCGCAGATGGCTTTCGACCGGGAAGGGCCGATGCCATAGATCGAGGTCAGGGCAACCACCACGTGCTGATGGTTCGGGATATTTACGCCAGCAATACGAGCCATGCGATTGTGCTCAGAACGAAAAACCGCTGATTATATCCGCCGGAAGGCATTCGGGCAACCTGAAGCGGTCGCACCGGACACCCCGGACGGGCTGAAGGGGCCGAACCGTTGCGAACCGGTTCAACCCTGGCGCTGCTTGTGCCGCGGATCGGTGCAGATCACCCGTACCACGCCGTGGCGACGGATGACCTTGCACTTGCGGCAAATCTTCTTTACGGATGCCTGTACTTTCATGGTGACCCCTGGATGAATCTGTCTGGATTGCAGGCTGCGCTTGCAGCCCTCTTCTGATCGGTCAAGCCCCTGGCAGGATTCCAACCACCAGGGCCTCGGAACGCTTCAACGTGCGCGGAAGGTGATCCGGGCGCGCGACAGGTCGTAGGGGCTGACCTCGACTGTCACCTTGTCGCCCGGGAGGATCCGGATGTAGTGCATCCGCATCTTC
>JBILGF010000108.1:0-8267 GCA_044351195.1 Burkholderiales bacterium | reverse complement strand
AGGCGCCAGAGTGCTTCTACGTCGAGCGCAAGTTGCGCGAGCGGATGAAGATCCCGGTGTTCCACGACGACCAGCACGGTACGGCGATCATCGTCGGCGCGGCGATCCTGAACGGCCTCAAGGTCGTTGGCAAGGACATCGACAAGGTACGTCTGGTGGTGTCGGGCGCCGGCGCCGCAGCGCTCGCCTGCCTCGACCTCCTGGTGAACATGGGCCTGCCGCGCCGGAACATCACGGTCACCGACATCGAAGGCGTTGTCTACAAGGGTCGCACCCTGTTGATGGACCCCGACAAGGAAATCTACGCGATCGAGACCGAGGCGCGCACGCTGGGCGAGGTGATCGATGGTGCCGACGTGTTCCTCGGCGTATCCGCCGGCAACGTGCTCAAGCCCGAGATGGTCAAGCGCATGGCCGACAGGCCGCTGATCCTGGCGCTGGCCAACCCGAACCCGGAGATCCACCCGGCAGAGGCGAAACAGGCGCGTCCGGACGCCGTGATCGCCACCGGCCGCTCCGATTACCCGAACCAGGTCAACAACGTCCTGTGTTTTCCGTTCATCTTCCGCGGCGCGCTCGACGTGGGTGCGACGACGATCAACGAAGAGATGAAGATCGCCGCGGTGCGCGCAATCGCCGAACTCGCGCAGGCCGAGCAGTCCGACATCGTCGCCGAAGCCTACGGCACCGATTCGTCGCTGTCGTTCGGCCCTGATTACCTGATCCCGCGTCCGTTCGATCCGCGGCTGATCCTCAAGATCGCCCCGGCGGTGGCCAGGGCAGCGGTCGCCAGCGGCGTGGCCACGCGGCCGCTGACCGACTGGGATGCCTACGAGCAGGAACTCAAGCAGTTCGTCTACCAGTCGGGCTTCGTGATGAAGCCGGTGTTCAGTGCCGCCAAGCGTTCCCCGAAGCGTGTCGTCTATGCGGAGGGCGAGGAAGAGAAGGTGCTGCGTGCGGTGCAGATCGTGGTCGACGAGAAACTCGCACGGCCGATCCTGGTCGGTCGCCCCGAGGTGATAAAAAGCCGTATCGAGCGTCTGGGCCTGCGCCTGCAGGAGGGCCGCGACTTCGAGCTGGTGAATACGGAGAGTGATCCGCGCTATCGCGAATACTGGCAGCTGTACCACCAGGTGATGGAGCGAGACGGCGTATCGGTCGAGTACGCCAAGCTCGAGATGCGGCGGCGTCCGACGCTGATCGGCGCGACGCTGGTGCGCCAGGGTGAGGCCGACGCGTTGCTGTGCGGCACGGTGGGCATCTACCAGCACCACCTGCGCTACATCGAGCGGATGATCGGCCTGAAGCCGGGCGCGAAGACCTACGGCGGCATGAACGCGCTGATGCTCCCCAACCGCACGCTGTTCATCACCGACACCTACGTGAACTACGATCCGAGCGCCGAGCAGCTGGTCGAGATCGCGACCATGGCCGCCGAGGAGGTACGCCGCTTCGGCATCGTGCCGAAGATCGCGCTGATGTCGCACTCCAGCTTCGGCAGCCACGACTCGCCTTCGTCGCGCAAGATGCGTGAGGTACTGGTCCGCCTGCGTGAAATCGCGCCCGGGCTGGAGGTCGAGGGCGAGATGCACGGCGATGCCGCGATTTCCGAGGCGATCCGCACCGCGCAGTTCCCGAACTCCCGGCTCAAGGGCGAGGCGAACCTGCTGATCATGCCGTCCATCGACGCGGCGAACATCGCGTTCAACCTGCTCAAGCAGGCCGCAGGCGACGGCATCACGGTGGGGCCGATCCTGCTTGGCGCGGCGCGGCCGGTGCACGTGATCACGCCCAGTTCGACCGTTCGCCGCATCGTCAACATGACCGCCGTGGCCGTGGTCGACGCCGCTGGCAAGGCGGCAGTTTCCCCCTAGTACACCGGAGCCAAAAGGAAGAAGCAATGAGTGCGGACACGAGCATCGATGGCAGCAGCGGATTCCGCGAAGAGAAGGACACCATGGGCATCATGCAGGTGCCCGATGCGGCGCTCTGGGGCGCGCAGACACAGCGCTCGCTCGAGAATTTCCGCATCTCGTCCGAGAAGATGCCGATCGCCCAGGTGCATGCGCTGGCGATGGTCAAGAAGGCGTGCGCATCGGTCAATGCCGAGCTGGGCCAGTTGCCCGCCGACAAGGCGAAGGCGATCATCGCCGCGGCCGACGAGGTCCTGGCCGGCAGGCACGACCGCGAGTTTCCGCTCGCCGTGTGGCAGACGGGCTCGGGTACCCAGAGCAACATGAACGTCAACGAGGTGCTGGCCAACCGCGCGTCCGAGCTTATGGGCGGGGTGAGGGGTGAGTCGCGCCTGGTGCACCCGAATGACGACGTCAACCGGGGCCAGTCGTCCAACGACGTGTTTCCGACCGCGATGAGCGTGGCCGCGGTGATCGCGATCGAGGAACAGCTCAAGCCTGCCGTGCGCAAGCTGCGTGACACCCTTGCGGGGAAGTCGCGGGCTTTCATGAACATCGTGAAGATTGGCCGGACGCATCTCCAGGACGCAACGCCGCTGACCCTCGGGCAGGAGTTCTCGGGCTATGTGGCCCAGCTCGACCAGTGCCTGAAGCACCTCGACCAGACACTCCCGCACCTGTGCGAGCTTGCGCTTGGCGGCACTGCCGTCGGCACCGGCCTGAACGCCCACCCGAAGTTCGCCACCGGCGTGGCAGCCGAACTCTCCCGGCTGAGCGGTCGGCCGTTCGTCACCGCGCCGAACAAGTTCGAGGCGATGGGGGCCAACGATGCGATCGTGTTCGCCCATGGCGTCCTCAAGACGATCGCCGCGTCGATGATGAAGATCGCCAACGACGTGCGCTGGCTGTCCTCCGGGCCGCGCAGCGGCCTGGGCGAGATCGCGATCCCCGAGAACGAGCCGGGCAGCTCGATCATGCCGGGCAAGGTCAATCCGACCCAGTCTGAAGCGATGACCATGCTGTGCTGCCAGGTGATGGGCAACGACGTGGCGATCAACATCGGCGGCTCGATGGGAAACTTCGAGCTCAACGTGTTCAAGCCGATGATGATCCACAACTTCCTGCAGAGCGTGCGATTGCTGGCTGACGGCATGGTGAGCTTCAACGACAACTGCGCAGCCGGCATCGAACCCCGGCTCGACGTGATCGACCGGCTGATGCGCGAGTCGCTGATGCTGGTCACCGCGCTCAACCCGCATATCGGGTACGACAAGGCGGCCTACATCGCGAAGAAGGCACACAAGGAAGGCACCACGTTGCGTGAGGCGGCCGTCGCCTCCGGCCACCTGACCGGCGAGCAGTTCGACCAGTGGGTCAGGCCGGAACAGATGGTCGGGACGCTCGAGGCCTGATCCGCCGTCCTTCGGGGGCGACGAGATCGGGGTGCATCGCGGCGGTGCGCCGGGCGCCCGCTACGCTTCATTCCGGTGCGTCGGGCGTCCTGCGGGTCGCCCCGCCGGCGCGCATTCACGGTCGGGACAGCATGGCACGACGATTGCACGGGCCTTGCCTATACACCTCCGCGACGCGAGTACGACGCGCCCGACTGCGAACCCTTGCGCCAGACGATGAACCGTTTCGATCCACCTGTACTCGATGTGGCCACGCTGCGTGCCGCGCTCGCCTGCGGCACCGTGAGCGCATCCGACGTGGTCGAGCAGGTCCTGCGGCGCATTGCCGGACGAGGGGACGACCCGACCTGGATCAACCGGGAAACCGACGCTGCCCTGCGTGCCCGCGCCGCCGAACTCGACCGCATGGCGCCGCAGGCAAGGGCCATGTCAGGGCTGCCGCTGTTCGGCATCCCGTTCGCCGTCAAGGACAACATCGACGTTGCCGGGCTGCCGACGACCGCCGGGTGCAGCGCGTTCGCCTACCGACCGCAACGCAACGCGACGGTGGTACAGCGGCTGCTCGATGCCGGTGCGATCCATGTCGGCAAGACCAATCTCGACCAGTTCGCCACTGGCCTGGTCGGCGTGCGCAGCCCGTATGGCGTGCCGGCCAATACCTTTGACGATGCTTTCGTGCCGGGGGGCTCGAGTTCGGGGTCTGCAGTCGCCGTGGCTGCCGGGCTGGTCAGTTTCGCCCTCGGTACGGATACCGCCGGTTCGGGCCGGGTTCCGGCGGCCTTCAACAACATCGTCGGGGTCAAGCCCACGCGCGGGCTGGTCAGCAACCATGGCGTGGTGCCTGCCTGCCGCTCGCTCGACTGCGTCGCGGTGTTCGCGCACAACTGCGCCGATGCGCTGTGCGTGCTCGACGTGGTTGCCGGTCCTGACCCGCTCGACCCCTGGTCGCGCGGCGCGCCGCGTGCCGGCGATCGCGCGGCCATCATGCCCGGCGCGGCCATCATGCCCGGCGCGGCATCGGCGGCCGGCGGCCCTGCGCCCGGTGGCGCGGCCGAGGCAGACATGCTCGGTCTTCGCGTAGGCGTGCTCGACGGGGCCGATTGCGAATTCTTCGGCGATGCACGCGCAGCCGCCGCCTACCATCGCGCCATCGCGTGCCTTTCGAACAGGGGTGCCGTGCCGGTGCCGTTCGACTACGCCCCGTTCTCCGAGGCTGCGTCGCTGCTCTATCACGGCCCCTGGGTCGCTGAACGCTATGCGGCGATCCGTCCCTTCATCGAGTCGCAGCCACAGTCGCTGCATCCGGTGACCCGGCAGATCACCGAAGGCGCGCACGCTTTCAGCGCCGTCGATACCTTCGAGGCCCTGTACCGCCTGCAGGAACTGAAGGTCGCCTGCGCGCGGGTCTGGCAGAAGCCGGATGGTATCGACCTGATGCTGCTGCCCACGGCACCGACGATATACCGGTTGTCCGACGTCGAGGCTGAACCCTTGCTGCTCAACACGCGGCTCGGCCGTTATACCAACTTCGTCAACCTTCTCGACCTGTCGGCAGTAGCCGTGCCGGCTGGCCTGCGCACTGACGGTTTGCCGACCGGCGTGACGCTGATCGGCGAAGCATTCCGCGACCGCATGCTGCTGGGCCTGGCAGCCCGGGTACAGGCTGCACTGAATACCCACAGCGGGGCCTGCGGCGTACCGGTACCTGCCGTAACGCGGGTGTTCGCAGCCGCAGCCGTACCTGCGCCCGGATCGGCCGGTGGTCCCAAGGTCCGCCTGGCGGTGGTCGGCGCGCACCTGTCGGGCATGCCCCTGAACGGTCAGCTGACCGGCCGGGCGGCACGGCTGGTCTCGGCCACCACCACCGCGCCCGTCTACCGCCTGCACGCACTGCCCGGGACTGTTCCACCCAGGCCCGGGCTGGTACGGATACGTTGGCCGGTTGAAGAGGGGCAGGACGCCGACGCTGTCCCTGCCAATGGCACCCGGAGCAGGGGTGGGGACGGACACGCGATCGCGGTCGAAGTCTGGGAACTGTCGACCGAGGCGTTCGGCGCCTTCGTCGCCGAGGTGCCTCCGCCGCTGGCAATCGGCACGCTCACCCTGGCCGACGGCAGCGAGATCAAGGGGTTCGTCTGTGAACCCGCGGCGCTCGACGGTGCGCCGGACATCTCCGCGTTCGGAGGCTGGCGCGCCTACTGCCAACACCTGTCCGGAGTCCCCGAATCGTGACCGATCCTGCAACCGTCGACTGGGCGGCCTATGTCGACGCCACTGCAGCATCGATCGGACTGTCGATCGATCCGGCGAGCCGCGAGGCGGTCGCGTCCAACCTCGAGCGCATGGCGCAGGTCGCGCAGGTAGTGAATGCGCTCGACCTGTGCGACACCGACGAGGCAGCAGGCGTGTTCACGCCGTGACGACCTCGGCGCACGGGTCATGCGCAACTGGTGCTGCGGCGATCGCGCTCGAGGGCGCTGCCGGGATCGCGGCAGCGGTACGTGCGGGAAAGGCGAGTGCCGTCGAGGTGGCGCGCGCCACGCTGGCGCATATCGAACGTCGCAATCCCGCGCTCAACGCATTCACCGATATCACCCGGGACCGGGCGCTGGCTGAAGCGGCTGCAGTCGATGCCGCCGTTGCGCGCGGCGAGCCGTGCGGGCCGCTGGCCGGCGTTCCCTATGCGGTGAAGAACCTGTTCGACATCGAAGGCAGGGTCACCCTGGCAGGGTCGAAGATCAATCGCGAAAGCGCGCCGGCTGCGTCCGATGCGATGGCGCTGCGCCGCCTGCGTGCCGCCGGCGCCGTGCTGGTCGGCGCGCTGAACATGGACGAGTATGCGTACGGGTTCACCACCGAGAACACCCACTACGGCCCGACCTGCAATCCCCACGACCCGACCCGGGTGGCGGGCGGGTCCTCCGGGGGGTCCGCTGCTGCAGTCGCGGCAGGCCTGGTGCCTTTGGCGCTGGGCACGGACACCAACGGGTCGATCAGGGTTCCAGCTTCGCTGTGCGGCGTATTCGGGCTGAAGCCGACCTACGGCCGGCTCTCCCGTTCCGGCGGCTATCTGTTCGTCGGCAGCCTCGACCACATCGGACCCCTCGCCCGGTCGGCGGCCGACCTCGTGCTGGCCTATGATGCGATGCAGGGGCCCGATGCCGGAGATCCGGTGTGTGCCCAGCGTCCGGTCGAGCCTGTTGCGCCGCTCGCGAGCCTGGGCATCGACGGATTGCGCATTGCGGTGGCCGACGGCTATTTCACCCGTCCGATGGCCGACGAGGCACGCGCCGCAGTGCAGGCGGTTGCCCGCGCGCTCGGTGCCGGGATGCGCGTCGACATTCCCGAAGCCGGGCGGGGCCGGGCGGCGGCGTTCCTGATGACCGCGATCGAGGGCAGCCTGCTCCACCTCGCCGACCTCCGGTCGCGTGCGGCCGATTTCGAACCGCTGATCCGGGATCGCATGCTCGCCGGCGTTCTCGCACCGGCGCAATGGTTGTGGCAGGCGCAGCGGGTGCGCCGGTATGTGCGCGAGCATGCACTGAAGGTATTCGACCGGTGCGACGTGATCATTGCGCCATGCACGCCGATGTCGGCGCCGGTGATCGGCACCGAATGGATCACGCTGGAAGGCGAACGGATGCTCGCACGCCCGAACCTCGGGCTGTTCACCCAGCCGGTCTCCTTCCTGGGATGGCCGGTGGCCGCGGTACCGGTCGCACGCGCTGCCGGTAAACTGCCGATCGGCGTGCAGGTGATCGCCGCGCCGTGGCGCGAAGACCTCTGCCTGCGCGTCGCAGCCCACCTCGAGCGCATCGGCATCGCAGCCGCTCCCGCCGTGCTGCCAGCCTGAGTCGAACAGATGACGACCCTGAAAGATCCATCGATGTCCGCAGAAATCAACATCTCCGAAGTGCTTGCCGAAGTGACCGCGGCGTTCTACCGGTACGAGGACGCGCTGGTCAACAACAAGGTCGAGGTGCTGGACGAGATCTTCTGGAACCACCCGACCACCCTGCGCTACGGCGCGACCGAGAACCTGCACAGCTACCAGGAAATCTGCGATTTCCGTGCATCGCGCCCGTCGCAGGGACTGATGCGCACCCTGAGCAATACGTGCATCACCACCTACGGCCGTGACTTCGCGGTGGCCAACACCGAGTTCACGCGCCCGCCCGGAGACCGGATCGGGCGCCAGAGTCAGACCTGGATGCGCACGCCGGAGGGCTGGCGCGTAGTCTCTGCGCATGTAAGCATCATGGTCGAAGCGAAGTAGCCCTGCACCCCGCAGGGGTTCAGGACAGCCATTCAGCCCAGGGACAGCGATGGATATCAGCGTCGGTACCGGCAGCGCCGCAGCGACCGCAGCGACCGCAGGATCAGGATTAGCCACGATCTCGACCGAGCCTTTCATCCGCTTCGAGGACGTCACCCTGCGCTACGGCGGGCCGAGCGGCACGCTTGCGGTGGAAGGGGCGTCGATCGACATCCCGAAGGGCGGTTTCGTGTCCATCGTCGGCCCGTCCGGCTGCGGCAAGTCGACCCTGCTCAAGATGGTAGCCGGTCTGATCGCGCCGACATCGGGCCGGGTCGTGGTCGGCGGCCAGCCGGTCACCGGGCCGCTCGGTTTTGTCGGCATGGCGTTCCAGAACCCGACGCCGCTGCCGTGGTACAGCGTGATCGACAACGTGATGCTGCCACTGCGTATCGTCGAGCCCTATCGCAGCACCTTCCGGGCCAATTACGCCGAGTACCGCGCGAAGGCCGAGGCGCTGCTCGAGGTGGTCGGCCTTAAGGGCTTCGGAGAGAAGAAGCCCTGGCAACTGTCCGGCGGCATGCTGCAGCGCGCATCGCTCTGCCGCGCACTGATACACGAGCCGGCGCTGCTGCTGCTGGACGAACCGTTCGGTGCGCTCGACGCCTTCACCCGCGAGGAACTCTG
>JBILGF010000107.1:0-8268 GCA_044351195.1 Burkholderiales bacterium | reverse complement strand
GCCCAGGCGCAGGCGGTCGAGCCGCGGATCCATGCATTCAAGGCGATCGATCCGGCAGCGATCCTCGGGCGTGCCGAAGCGGCAGCACGGGCGGCCGATGGCAGGTCTCCGGGACCGCTCGCGGGCGTGCCCATCGGCGTGAAGGACATCATCGATGTCGGCGGCATGGTCACCGGCATGGGATCTCCGATCCACGATGCCTCGGTTGCCGGCGCCGATGCCGTGCTGGTGGCGCGGCTGAAGGCGGCTGGCGCATTCGTTTTCGGAAAGACGGTGACCACCGAGTTCGCGTTCATGCATCCGCGCGAGACGCGCAATCCGTGGCATACCGGGCACACGCCCGGTGGTTCGTCGAGCGGCTCGGCCGCCGCGGTGGCCGCCGGCTGCGTGCCCGCAGCACTGGCCACGCAGACCAACGGCTCGGTGATCCGGCCGGCGGCGTTCTGCGGCGTCGTCGGTTTCAAGCCCGGGCTTGGCGTGTTCCCGGTGCAGGGCGTGCTCAGCTATGCACCCACGCTCGACCAGCCGGGTTGCCATGCACGATCGGTCGCGGGCGTGGCCCTCATCGCAGGCGCGCTCGCCGAGCCGGGTTGCGCGCTCGCGCAGGTGTCCCTTCCCCGGGCGGGTGCAGGCGTGGTCGCGCCGAGGCTGGCCGCGGTGCGCACTCCCGCATGGCCGTGCGCGACGGCCACCATGCGATCGGCGTTCGAACGCGTGCAGGCGCTGCTCGCCGGGGCCGGTGCGCAGGTGTCGCCGGTGGAACTGCCTGCCGGGTTCGAGCAGGCCCATGAGGTGCACCGGCTGATCATGGGCCATGAGTCCGTGCGCTTCTTCACGCCGGTGCAGGCACTGCATCGCGGCCTGATCAGCGACGGGCTGAACCGCTATCTCGACGAGGCGGCGGCGATCGGCAACGCGGCGTACCGGGAAGCGCTCGGCATGCGCGACCGGTTGCGCGCCGAGTTCGCGCGTTTCGTGTCCTCGTATGATGCAGTGATCACGCCGCCGGCACCGGGCGAGGCGCCAGCGGGCATCGATACCAGTGGCGATCCGGTGTTCTGCTCGATCTGGACGCTGCTCGGCACACCGGCGATCACCCTGCCGATCGGTCTCGGGCCCGATGGGCTGCCGCTCGGGCTGCAACTGGTTGGCGCCGAGGGCGGCGATGCCGGCCTGCTGGGCGTTGCGCAGTGGTGCGAGACGCATCTCGGATTCCCCGGGCTGCCGCCGGCAGGCTGAAGGCGGCGCAGGCCGGAAGAGCGCCGGAGCGGCAACGTCCGCACCGGAACGTCCGCCCCGCAACGTCCGCACCGTGACGTCCGCGCCGTAACGTCAGCCGGCACGCGGGCGATGGGCATCCACCCAGCGCAGGATGTCGGGCAGGGCCATCGCCCCGGCCTGGCGTGCGATCTCACGCCCGCCGGAGAACAAAGCAAGGGTCGGAATGCTGCGGATGCCGAAACGCGTGCCCAGTGCGGGCTCTGCCTCGGTGTCGACCTTCGCCAGCCGGACTCCGGGTTCCAGCCGTGCCGCAGCCTGCTCGAACTGCGGTGCCATCGTCCGGCAGGGCCCGCACCACGGCGCCCAGAAGTCGACCAGCACGGGGATGTCGCTGCGGGAAACATGAAGGTCGAAAGTGGCCGTGGTCAGCGCCAGCGGCCAGCCGCTGAACAGCGGTTCCCGGCAACCGCCGCAGCGTGGCGCATGTCCGAGCCGGGCGGCAGGCACGCGGTTGAGCGTGCCGCAATGCGGGCAGCACAGATGCAGCGGATCTTTCATCGGGTGCTCCAGTGGCGCTCGGTCATGTCTTCCGAAATGGAGACATCGGGCGTCCGGATCAAGGGCTCCCCGGCGCTCCCGGGTGGTGCGGGGCTGCCTGACTCAGCCAGGCGAGGCCATCGAGCAGGCTCAGTACGTCTGCAACCCAGCGCGTATGGTCGGCGAGCGTTCCGGGCTGCGGCCGGAGGTCGGCAATCTGGCCATCGGAAAACATGAGCCAGGTGGGCTGGAACAGGAGCGATGCGCCGGACGCCGGAGACGAATGTACCGACCGCATCGGGTAGATCGCGGCCCGCAGCCTTGTCTCGTCGTCCGTGAGTGCATCGTGGCGGTCAAAATAGGTGCGCAGGGAATCGGACCAGGGGTCTGTCTCCTCGAACGGCGCATCCGTTGCCTGCTTCCGTGCCGAGCGTGCGACGCTCCAGCCGTTCAGCCCGCAGGTCGAAAAGAACTGCTTTGGGGTCATGCGCGTGAGCGCGTCGAGCTTGCGCCGGTGCCTTTCGAGCGATCTTAGGAGGTCGCCCAGTGCGATCGCCGGGAACGGGAATCGGAGTGCGGCCGCGCACAGGCAGGGCGCCAGCGTCACGGCTACTTCGATATCGAACAGCGCCGCCAGCCGGGACAGCAGCCGGACACTCGCCGGCTGATCACGGTAGCGTTCGAGCGCCATGCGATACAGGCTGGTCGCGCTCGGGCTCGCCATCGATGCCTGCAGCCCCTCCACGATCGCATGGGTCTCGAGGATGTCATGCACGCTGAACTCTTCCGACGTATCGAACAGCCTCGCCGTCAGGACGGCGAAGTCGGCGCGTGCCCGATCGGCTTCACCGGTGGCCAGTGGCCGGCGTGATGCTTGCCAGCGTGCAGCCCAGCGGGCATGCCGTCCGACATCGCGGATGAATTCGAAGTACCAGGGCGAGGTGACGGCCTGCGACAGGCGCACGCCGGCGAGGGCCATGTCGAAGAGCGCCCACTGGTCGAGGTCGTCGCGCGGTGCGGATCCGGTTTCGACCAGCGCGAGGAAGTCGGCAGCCGGGCGATCTATGTGCACGGCGGCAAGTGGCGGCAGCATGGCGCGCGTCGCCGGGTCGGACAGGCGCACGCCGAGGTCTTCCACCCAGCGTCTGACAGCTTCGGGCCCGCGATTCAGCAGCACTGGCATTCTCGGGCCCTTCCGCTCTCGCGCGTGGTTGACCTGCCCTGCGCCGAGGTTACCAAACGAGGATCGTCAACGGGGAGGATCTCCGGCTGACCGTTCAGCGGGTGACCAGCAATCCGTCGACGGCCACCACGCCCTCGCCGGCGGGCTTGACCAGCAGCGGATTGATTTCGGCCTCGGCAACGATCGCCACCGGGAGCCGTCCGAGGCCGGAGAACGCCACCACCGCTGCGGCGAGCGCTGTCACGTCTCCCGGTGGCAGCCCCCGGTAACCCCGCAGCAGCGCGAGCGCCTTGACCTCGAGGATCATGCGGGCGGCTTCGTCGAGATCGACGGGCGCGCTGCGGATCGCGTAATCCCGGTAGATCTCGGCCAGCGTGCCGCCGGCGCCGACGATGACCACCGGCCCGACCAGGGGATCGTGGCGATAGCCGAGGATCACCTCGGCCAGGCCATGTTCCATCTTCTGCACGAGCACGCCGTCGATCCGTGCCCGGGGATGCCGTGCGCGGACATTGTCGAGGATGCGTTCGTATGCGGCCTTCAGGTGAACGGCATCGGGGATACCCAGCACCACGCCGCCGGCATCGGTCTTGTGCAGCACATCGGGAGACAGGACCTTCGCCACCACCGGGTAGCCGAGGCCGCATTCCTGGTCGGGATGCGTCATCACGACGCAAGGCGCGGCGGGGATGCCCAGTGCCGAGAACACGGCTGTCGCATCGCGTTCGTTCAGCGGGGCGCCTGCCGCAGCGGTGATCAGCGCGTCGACCGCATCGAGGTTGCCGGGCACTGCCGCGTCGCGGTCGACCGGCGGCTGCCAGTCGAAATAGCTCCGGATCGCGTCGGCGCAGCTCTCGGGGGTGCGAAAGGCCGGCACGCCTCCGGCGCGCAGCAGGTCCAGCGAGGTGTCCGCGGCGGGCGCGATGAAGGTCAGCAGCGGCTTGCCGGGACGCGCGCCGACGATGGGATCGACCGCCAGGTGCGGATGGAACTGTGCGCTCGACCCGACCACTGCGAGCACCGCGTCGCAGTTGTCCGACGCGAGTACCGCGTCGAGCACGGCGCTGTAGATTTCCTTCTTCGTGCCGGCCAGGGTGAGGTCGATCATCGGCGACTTGCCGACATGGATGTTCCTGCCAGCCAGATCGCGGATCACCTCGTCGGTGGGTGGCACGATCTCGATATCGTAGAGCCCGAGCTGGTCGACCACGGTCGCTGCACCGCCACCGGTGGTGGTGACCACGCTGACCCGGCGCCGGCCGGAGCGCGCCTGCTTCGCCGGCGGGAAGCGGACCATCAGCTGCGCGGTCTCGAGCAGCCCCTCGAGGGTGCCGACACGCACGATGCCGTGGGCCCGGAAGAAGGCGGCCGCCGTATCGTCGGCGCCCGTCATCGCACCGGTGTGCGAGGCAGCGAGTTCCTGGCCGATCGCGGAGCGGCCCAGCTTGTAGGCGAGCACCGGCTTGCCGGCGGCGTGTGCGCGGCGCGCTGCGGCGGCCAGCACCGGCGCGTCACGGAAGGTCTCGAGGAACAGCAGGATCGCCTGGGTGTTCGGATCATCGACCATCATGTCGACCAGTTCGCCGACACCGATGTCGCATTCGTTGCCCACCGACACCAGCCGGGAGAAGCCGAAGCCGCGTGCCTGCGCGCGTGACATCACCGAGCCCATCATGCTGCCGCTCTGCGAGATGATCGCGAGGTTGCCGCGCAGCAGCAGGTCGCCCTCGAAGGTTGCGTTGACGGTGATCGGGCAGTTCGCGTGCGTGTCGATCACGCCGATCGCGTTCGGGCCGATCAGGCGCAGCCCGCCTGCCCGCGCCACGGCGACGATCTCTTCCTGCAGCGCACGGCCGTGTTCGCCGCGCTCGGCGAAGCCGTCGCTGAACAGCGTGGCCACTGGAACCTTCAGGCGTACGCACTCGTGCACCAGTGCCAGCACGGACGCGGCAGGCGTCATGATGAACACATGGTCGATCGGCTCGCCGGCGAGCGATGCGGCCGCTGCATCGAGGGATGCGTAGGCCGGCTCGCCGAAAATCTCGGCGCGCCCCGGGTTGATCGGCAGGAGGGTTCCGGCGTAGCCGTGCTTGCGCAGGAACCGCTGCGGCCGGGCGGTGTTCTTGCCTGCTTCCCCCGAGGCGCCGACCAGTGCGATGCGCTGCGGATGGAACAGGGCCCTGGACAGGTCGTTCATCGGCGTCTCGCTCACCCGGCCTTCGGCGGGCGCTGGTCGAAGCTGCGCTCGAACACGCCCTCGGCGATGCGCTGCTTCAGGATCTCGAGCGAGCCGCCGGCGATCATCCAGCCGCGTGTCTTGCGGAACATGTACTCGATCAGCGACTCGTCGCTGTAGCCCATGCCACCCATCACCTGCATCGCGAAGTTGCAGGCGTCGAAGCCGACCTGGTTGCAGGTGTGCTTGGCGATCGCGGTGTCCATCTGGGTCGGTATGCCCGACTCGCCACCCGACAGCGCCGCGCGGTAGAGCAGCAGTTGCGCGGCATCGAGCCGCATCTTGAGTTCGGCGAACTGCCACTGCAGGCCCTGGAACTCGCACAGCGGGCGCCCGAACTGCTTGCGGTCCAGCGCCCACCGGCGCGCGGTCTCGAAGGCGAGCTGGCCATAGGCCAGCGACCGGGCGCAGTTGCCCATGCGCTCGACGTTGAAGCCGGCGATCTGCTTCTTGAAGCCGCCTTCCTTCAGCAGGACGTTCTCGGGCGGCACGTAGACGTCCTCGAAGTAGAGCTGCGCCCATTCTTCGCCGGACAGGAACTTCGAGGTCTTGCCGATGCGAAAGCCCGGGGCTCCGCGCTCGATCAGCACCGAGCCGATGCCGCGCACGCCCGGCGCATAGCGTACGTACACCAGGTACACATCCGCGTAGGGGCCGTGCGTGTTGAACACCTTGGTGCCGCTGACACGGTAGCCGTCGCCGTCGGGCGTTGCCGCCGTCTTGAGGTCGGTCACGGCCGAGCCGGCTTCGGGCTCGGTCATGCCCAGGCAGATCACCGTCTCGCCGCGCAGCAGCGGCTTCAGGTACTTGTCTTTCTGTGCCGGCGTTCCGTACTCGGCGAAGACCCGGATCGGTCCGAAGTTGCCAGCCTGGATCACGTCGGCGCTGCGCGGGCAGACCTTTGCCACTTCCTGGATCGCGATCACCGCATCGAGCAGCGTGCCACCCTGGCCACCGTCCGCCTCGGGGATGGTGATGCCCATCAGGCCCTGTTCGGCCATCAGGCGGCCGACATCGGCGGGGTGCTCCGGGGCATGGGCGCGCTTCAATGCATCGGCGCGCAGATGGCGTTCGGCAAAACCGCGCACGGCATCCTGGAACAGTTGCTGGTCTTCCGACAGGTCGAAGTTCATCCGGTGTTCTCCTCGGGAGGGCGGCGCCGGCCGGCCCGGTCGATGCGAAGCGTGGCGAGGGCCCGTGGGGAACAGCCATGGCGACGCTCGTCCTGAAAGCGTCGCGAGTCTATCACCGCGACCGTGCGGCCATGGCCCGGCGGCGCTTGTGCGGCATGACCCGGCCGACGGTTGACGGCGCAGCCGGATGTGGATACATAGACACCTCGCCTGCCAGGGTGAGAGCCTTCGACGAAAGGCCGCCGGCGGGATGCAGGAGGAGTCATGAATACAACATCGCCGCGTGCGCGGTTCGTGCCGTCCCGGACAGGCCGTGTGGCGGGCCATGCGTCCCCCGCCCGGGCCCTGGTCCGGGCCGATATCCGCCAGGGTACTTGCGTGTCGGGGTTTGCCGCGATCGGTGCAGCCATGCTGCTGGGCGCTGCATCGGCACCGGCCCATGCACAGAAGTCCGACTGGCCACAACGACCGGTACGGCTGGTGGTGCCGTTCGCCCCCGGCGGCGGCACCGACATCGTGGCGCGCCTGCTGGCACCGTCACTCGGAGAATCACTCGGGCAGCCGGTGATCGTGGACAACCGCGCGGGCGCGGCCGGCAACATCGCGATGGAGATCGTCGCGCGCGCGCAACCGGATGGCCACACCGTGCTGGTCAGCAACGTCTCGACCGCATCGATCAACCCGATCCTGTACGCCGGCACCCTGAAGTTCGAGCCGCTTAAGGAGCTGTCCGGGGTGACGCTGCTCGCCGCGATTCCGAACCTGCTGGTGTCGGGGGCCGGGCTGCCGCCGACGAACTTCAAGGAACTGCTCGCCTATGCCCGGGCAAGGCCCGGGCAACTCAACTACTCGACGCCACTTGGCGGCTATTCCCACCTCGACATGCTCGACCTGACCAGCCGCACGGGCCTGAAGATGGTCAACGTGCCGTCCAAGGGTGCAGGCTCGTCGGCAGCCAGCATCATCAACGGCGAGATCCATTTCTCCCTGGCCAATGCCGCGTCGACCACGCCGCAGGTCAGGGCGGGCCGGATGAAGGCGTTCGCCACCACCGCGCCCCGGCGGCTGAACGACCTGCCCGATGTACCCACGTTCACCGAACTCGGGCTGGCCGGCGTGGGCAGCGACAACTGGAACGGGCTGTTCCTGCCCGCTCGCACGCCGCGTGCGATCGTCAACCGGCTGCACCAGGCGTGTGTCGAGATCCTGCAGCGGCCGGCGATCGTCGAGGCCTATGCCAAGGTCGCGGTACCGGTGGCGGTGAGCCGCTCGCCGGAGGATTTCGACGCGTTCGTGCGGGCCGAGGTCGCCCGCTGGACACGGATCATCAAGGACAACCAGATCAGGCTCGACTGAGCCGGCGTTCCGAAGGAGAGACGAGCATGGCGGCAGCGGTGGCAGCGAAAGACGACATCCTGAAGAAGGTGTCGCAGCCGGTAGCGTGCGAACTGATCATCGAGAAGGACGTGCAGGTACCGATGCGCGACGGGACCATCCTGTCGTGCGACGTGTTCCGTCCGGCCATTCCCGGCAAGGTGCCGGCGATCATGAACATCAGCGTCTACCAGAAGGACAAGCTGTGGATCCCGCCGGCCGACCTCGAGGAAGAGGCCAATCCCCACATGAACTGGGAGACGGTGAACCCGCTCTGGTGGTGTCCGCGCGGCTATGCCTGCGTGCGCGTCGATTCGCGCGGCACCGGCAAGTCGCACGGCCGCTGCGAACCCAGCTCCTACCAGGAGGCGCTCGATTTCCACGACGCCATCGAGTGGATCGCCAAGCGCGACTGGTGCTCGGGAAACATCGGCACCTGCGGCATCTCCTACCATGCGAGCTCGCAATGGCGCGTGGCCAAGCTCCGGCCGCCGTCGCTGAAGGCGATCATCCCCTGGGAAGGGCGCGCCGACCAGTACCGCGACCAGGGCTACCACGGCGGCATCTTCGCACTGGGCTTCATC
>JBILGF010000009.1:0-19629 GCA_044351195.1 Burkholderiales bacterium | reverse complement strand
CGCGAGCGCAGCGGGTGGCGGCGCCGCGAACAGCGCAGGCAAGGCGAGCGCGGCGGCGACCGCGAGCGGGCGTGGTGCAAACGTGGCGCTTTCTCTGGCATTCATCTTGCACCTTCCGTCCGTAGGAACACGATTCGCAATGATTGCACGGCTCGTACGCATCCTGTGCACCTTGCGCGGCTTTGGTACGCACCGAAGCGGTGCGGCACGCACGACCAGCCCGTGTCGCATGGCTGCCGGGCGCGATCACTTGATACGATCCCTATTCGCCAGCACCCCCGTGCCCGCGCAACGCCGCGTCGGGCCCGCACCGGAGAACCACATGCCGCAATGCTCGGACTTTTCGGATCGCATCTACGTCGTCGGTGCCGGCCCGGTCGGCGCAGTGATGACGCTGGCACTGGCGCGGCGCGGCATCCCGGTGACGCTGATCGAATCCAACCCGGGGCCGGTGGACGACCAGCGTGCGGCGACCGTGCATCCTCCGACCATCGAGATGATCGAGGAACTGGGCATCGAGAAGGATGGCTGGGAGACCGGGCTGAAATCGCCGCTGTTCCATTTCTGGGATCGCGTCACCGGCGAGCGCATCGCCGAGTTCGACCTGGGACTGCTCAAGGACGACGTGAAGTACCCGTTCTGCCTGCAGTGGGAACAGTACAAGCTGGCCCGCTCCGCGCTGGCGCACCTGCCGACCGACGGCAGCGCCGAGGTGCTGTTCTCGCATACGCTCGCCGGACTCGAGCACACCGCCGATGGCGTCTGCCTCACCGTCGAAACCGATGGCGAGTCACGCGTGCTCAAGGGCAGCTACGTGATCGGCACCGATGGTGGGCGCAGCACGGTGCGCAAGCTGGCCGGCATCGCGTTCGAGGGTTTCACCTGGGAAGAGCGTTTCCTCAAGATCGGAACCACCTTCGATTTCCTGGCGACCGATGCCGGCTTCTGCACCCGCAACTACTTCTCCGATCCGGACGAGTGGCTGAACCTGTTCAAGGTGAAGGGACCGGGCGAGCCTGGCATCTGGCGCGGCATCTTTCCGGTCCCGCCGGACGAGCCCGACGCAGTGGCGTTGTCCGACGAGCGCATCCAGCAGCGCTTCCAGAAGTTCTTTCCGCGCGCGGGCCGCTACGACATCGCCTACACCGGCCTGTACAAGGTGCACCAGCGCGTTGCAGACACCTTCAACCGGGGTCGCGTGCTGCTCGCCGGCGACAGCGCGCACGTGAACAATCCGATCGGCGGCATGGGCATGAACGGCGGCATCCACGACGCCATGAACCTGGCAGAGAAGTTGGCCGCGATCCGCTTCGACGGCGCATCCCCCGACCTGCTCGACCGCTATACCCGCCAGCGGCGCAACGCCCAGGTCGACTTCGTGCAGGCACAGACCATCCGCAACAAGAAGTCGCTCGAAGAGAAGGATCCGGTGAAACGCCGCCAGAACCTCGACGAGATGCGCCGCACCTGCGACGACATCGCGCTGCACAAGGCCTTCCTGATGCGCGGCGCCCTGTTCGACAGTCTCAGGAGCGCCAACGCCGTGCAGTAGAGACCCGGGTCGGACTCGGATCGAGGTTCAGGCGATCTTTTCGGGTGCGTCGGCCAGACCGGCCCGATCGGCTACCAGCCCCTCGTGCCGCAGCTTCACATGCACGTCCTGGCCGGTGCCATCCTTCGATGCACCCCCCCAGCCGTGGGCGGTGGTGTCGATGATCACACCGTGCGGGTCGCGCACCTTCACTTCATAGAAGATGTTGCTGAGCGTCGGCACTTCGCCCATGTAGTACTTGCCCCCGGCAGCCTCGACAGCCTTCACCGTCTGCTCGACGTCGTCGACCCAGAAGCCGAAGTGGTGGATGCCGACATAGTCCTTGCCGCGCTCCTCGCCGGCTGCCTCGTCCGACTTGTAGTTGAGCAGCGCCATGTTGATGAAGCCATCGGTCAGGTACACGCCGCGCGCGAGCGACGAATCGGTCTCGCCGACCTTCTTCATGCCGAATGCCTTCATGTAGAACTCGGCGGCCTTCCACGGATCGGGAACGCTGAGGGCGATATGGCGGAGTCGGGACATGTCGGTTCTCCTGTGAAGGCGTTGAAGGGAAATGCGAAGGGTGGCTCGCGAAACGTCGGGTGAGGGTCGGGCGAGGGTCGGGCAAGGAATGGCGCGCAGTACCGTGACGGGCCGTCAGCCGCGCGTGCACGACCGGATCGCGCGCACGATGCCGACATAGCCCGTGCAGCGGCACAGGTTTCCGGCCATTGCGCGCCGGATCTCGTCCTCGCCGGCAGCGGGCTTGCGCTCGAGCAGGTCCACCGCCGACACCAGCATCCCGGGCGTGCAGTAGCCACACTGCAGCGCGTGCTCCGTGCGGAACGCAGCGCGCAGGCGGTCGACCACGGGACCGGACAAGCCCTCGACCGTGGTCACCGCGCCACCGTCGCAGGCCGCGGCCAGCGTGATGCAGGCGCGTACCGGCTGCCCGTCGAGCAGCACCGTGCAGGCCCCGCAGACGCCGTGCTCGCAGCCGGCGTGGGTGCCGGTCAGGTGCAGCAGGTCGCGCAGCAGGTCGCACAGCGAGGTGCGCGCCTCGACCCGCAGCTGCCGGACAGTGCCGTTCACGGTCAGTTCGAGGTCGATCCGTTCGTCTGCAGGCGTAGTCATGACGGGTTCGCCAGCGCATCGATCACTGCTTCGGCGGCCACCTGCGCATGCAGGTGCCGTGCATAGGCATCGCCCGGTGCGATCGCGGCGGGCAGCAGCGCGGCGATCCGTTCGCGCAGCCGTGCGCGGCGCGGCGCGCCGCTGCCGCCATCCCCCTCCACCAGCGCACGGTCGAGCGCGATCGCCACCGGCGCACCACCGGTCGCACCGAGCCACGCGTCGACCGTGTCGCCACCGCGGTCCACGCACGCCGTCAGCGCATGCGCGAACTCGCCCACCTTCCGGCAGTGCTTGCGATGGCCCCAGCGCAGGATGCCGGACCCGGGCAGCATGACCGCCGCCACGACTTCGCCAGGCACGATCGCGGTTTCGAACAGGCCGTGGCAGAAATCGCGCGCGGCGACGCAGCGTCGGCCGCCGGGCCCGGAGAGTTCGACCGACGCGCCCAGGGCCGCGAACGCACTGGGCCAGTCGGCAGCCGGATCGGCATGGGCGAGGCTGCCGCCGATCGTGCCCCGGCAGCGCACCGCCCGGTAGGCGATCCCGCCCGCCACCTGGCGCAGCATGGACGCGAGCCCGGACGGCATCGCGGCATCGGCGGGAAGGTCCTCGAGCGCCGCATGGGTGACACAGGCACCGATGCGCACGCCCCCATCGGGCAACGCCTCGACCGTGCGCAGCGCCGCGATACGGTGGATATCGACCAGCAGCGTCGGACGCACCAGCCGCAGATTCAGCATCGGCCCCAGGCTCTGGCCGCCGGCGATCACCCGCACATCGTCGTCCGGGCCCGCCGCGGCGAGCGCACCGACAGCCTCGTCGAGGGACCTCGCGCGCAGGTAGCGAAACGGGGCCGGCTTCATCGTGGCGGCACCCAGGTGTACGCCGGCTCGGCAGCCGCGCCCGCGCGTGTCCGTGCGTCCTCGAGCGCCAGCCACACGTCGCGCGCCGTCACCGGCGCGCGTGTCACCGACACGCCCAGCCCGCGCAACGCATCGGTCACCGCATTGCCGATCGCCGCCGGCCCGCCGATGCAGCCCCCTTCGCCGGTGCCCTTCATGCCGTAGGCGGTGAACGGCGACAGCGTGTGCTGGTGCTCGATGCGTACCTCGGGTACTTCGCCGAATCCCGGCAGCAGGTAGTCGGCGAGCGTGACCGTTCCGGGCTGTCCCTGCGCGTCGTAGCGGATCTCTTCCAGCAGCGCCTGGCCAATGCCCTGCGCGACCCCGCCATACACCTGGCCATCGACGATCATCGGGTTGATCGTCTGGCCGCAGTCTTCGACCACCAGGTAGTCGAGCAGACGCACCGCACCGGTCTCGGTATCCACCGCGACCTTCGCCGCATGCACGCCCGCCGAGAACGCCCCGGTCTCGACCGGCGGCCGGTAACTCGTCATGAACTCCAGGCCCGGCTCGATGCCAGGGGGAAGTTCGTGCACGTACTGCAGCGCCACGTGTGCGAGGCGAGAGAACGGCAGGGGCGCCATTCCCGCAGGCCCGTGCAGCGCCTGCCCATCGACCGACAGCGCAGCGGGCGCGACCTGCATCAGGTGCGCCGCGATCGCCCGCAACCGGTCGACCAGCCGGCCGCAGGCCTGGTGCACCGCACCGCCGGCCAGCACCACCGAACGCGAGGCGAAGGTGCCGTTGCCGTAGGGCACGACATCGGTGTCGCCGGCACGCACGCTGATCCGGTCCATCGGGATCGACGTCACTTCGCTCGCGATCTGGGCGAGCGTGGTCGCATGGCCCTGGCCGTGCGAGCAGACGCTGGTCTCGATGGTCAGCGACCCGGCGATGTCCATGCGGATACGCGCGCTCTCGAAACCGTAGAGCACCACCGAGCCGCGCGCGAAGAATTCCTTCGCCGTATGCGCGGTCTGCTCGACGTACCACGCATAGCCGATGCCGATGCGTTCGCGCGCATCGGCCGGTGCAGCCTGCTGCGCCGCGCGCACGTCCGCATGGCCGAGCGCACGCACCGCGGTATCCATCATCGGCGGATAGTTTCCGCTGTCGTAGACGAGCCCGGTGGCCGAGGTATACGGAAAGGCATCGGCCGTGATCAGATTGCGCCGGCGCAGTTCATGCGGCTCGATGCCCAGTACATGCGCGAGTTCGTCGAGCGTGCGCTCCATCGCGAAGCAGGCCGCAGGACGGCCGACGCCCCGGTACGGGCCGGTCGGTGCCTTGTTGGTGCAGGCGCTCCTTGCAGTCGCCCGGTAGTTGCGGATGCAGTACGGGCCGGGCATGACGTTGGCCGACATGTTGGCCTCGACCGCGCTGGTGGAGGGCAACATGGAGTACGCGCCGCCGTCGACCAGATACTCGGCCTCCAGGGCGAGGATCTCGCCATCGCGGTTCGCGTGCACGGTCACCACCTCGTCGTTCTCGCGCGCCTGGCAGGCCGACAGCAGGTGTTCCATGCGGTCTTCGATCCAGCGCACCGCGGTACCGAGCCGGATCGAGATCGCGGCCACCGCAAGCTCTTCCGGATACAGGTTGGTCTTGACGCCGAAGGCACCGCCGACATCGGGCACCACCACCTGGATGCGGTGCTGTTCGATGCCGATCAGTTGCTCGGCGAGGAAGTCGCGCTGGATGTGCGGCCGCTGGCAGCAGGTGTGGAACAGCAACCGGCCCTGCCCACGGTCGAACACGGCCAGGCAGCCGCGCGTCTCGAGCGGCGAGGGCGCGAGCCGTTCCATGCGGTAGTGGCGGGTGAGGTGGACTTCGGCACGCGCCACCGCGGCATCGAAATCGCCGAAGGTACGCGTGGACGTCATGAAATGGTTGCCCGACCAGCCTTCATGCACCAGCGCCGCGCCGGGCTCGAATGCAGCGCGGGCACTGGCGATCGCGGGCAACGGCTCGATGTCGACTTCGACCTGCTCGGCGAGGTCTTCGGCGCGTGCGCGCGATGCCGCCACCACCGCCGCGATGGTCTGCCCGACGAAGCGCACGCGATCGGTGGCGAGGCAGGGATAGGGCGCCGCCTGGAAGCCGGGCCGGTTCAGCCGGGCGACGATCGGGCGGGCGACATCCTGCAGGTCGGCCGCCGTCCAGAACGATTCTCCGGCCCCGAGCACCGGCGCACGTACCGATCGCAGCACGCCGTGCGCGACGGTGCTGCGCACGAAGGCCAGGTGCAGCGCACCGGGCCACGCGATGTCGGCAACGAAACGGCCCGTACCATGCAGGTGTCTTTCGTCCTCGGCGCGCAGCACCGGATGACCGACCTGCGTGTAGTCGGGATCGCCTGTATGCGCCGCGTCTGCCGTATCCATGCCCTGAAGTCTAGAACGATTCGCCCCCGGCATCACTCGATCCGGGCCCCGGTCGCCCTGACCCGTCTCGCCCGCACCGCGACATCGATCCCGATCGGCGCGACAGGCAGACATGCCAAGACAAGTCGTTTGACATGTCAGATGAGGTTTCCTAGACTCTCAGGATGATTCAAGCCGACTGCATCCGATCCGCCCCCGGCCGCCGTGTCCGCTGTCCCGATGACGGCCAGCGTGGCCGTTACAGCCGTCGCGGCCGTCGCGGCCGTTCGACATGACCGTCCTGAACGACCTGACCCTGCTCGAGCGCGGTGCGGCGTCCCCCGCCGCACGCCAGCACGAACCGGCACCGATGCCGCCCTTGGCCGCGCGCGAACCGGGCACCGTCGCGCTGCTCAACGACCAGGCCTACGACCGCATCAAGCACGACATCATCTCCTGCATGCTGCCCCCGGGGTCCGGCATTTCCGAATCCCAGCTCGGCGCGCAGTACGGTTTCGGCAAGGCGCCGATCCGGATGGCCCTGCAGCGGCTGGCGCATGAGGGCCTGGTGCGCGCCATGCCGCGCCGCGGCTACGTGGTCTCGCCGGTCACGCTGCAGGACATCCAGGACATCTTCGAGTTGCGCCTGATGCTCGAACCGCAGGCCGCGAGGCTGGCTGCAGGCAAGGTCGATGCCAGCCGGCTCAAGCTGCTCGACGACGTGTGCCGCGCCGGCTACCGGCCAGGCGACATCGCCAGCACGCATCGTTTCCTCGAAGCCAATGCGAGCTTCCACGTGACGATCGCCCAGGCCGCGGGCAATCAGCGGCTGGCGCACACCATCGAGGCCCTGCTCGACGAGATGACCCGCCTCCTGCAGATGGGGCTGACCTCGCGCGACCGCACCACCGAGATGCAGCACGAACATGGCGCGCTGGTGAAGGCGTTGCGGCGTGGCGACGGCATCACCGCCGAGCAGATCTGCCGCGAGCAGATCGAAGCCGCGCGCGAGATGGTGCTGACCGCTGCCCTGAAGAGCCGCGCGGTGATGACCATGGCAATCCCGACCAGAGACCTCGGATGAAACCCTCATTGCAGAAGCTGATCGATGGCACCACGGCTGCAGCACTTGCCGACGGTGAGGTGAAGCCGCAGGCGCTGCTCTCGGCAATCCGCGGCTCGCTGGTCGACCTCGACCTGCTGGCCGAAGAGCATCGCCTGAGCAAGCCCGACACCTACAGCCGCCACCTGATGTACGCCGATCCCAACGGCCTGTTCTCCATCCTGGCGCTCGTCTGGGGCCCGGGCCAGGGCAGTCCGGTGCATGGCCACCATACATGGTGCGGCGTCGGCGTCTACGCTGGCGAACTGACCGAGCGCTTCTACCGACTGGCGCCGGGCGATCCCTGCCCGGTCGAGATCCGCACGGTCGTGCGCCCGGCTGGCGACTCCTGCTTCGACAGCGGCAGCGACACCTGCATCCACCAGATCGTCAACCGGTCCGACTCGATCGCGATCTCGATACACGTCTATGGCGTCGGTGAAGACAAGATCACCACCGGCGTGAACCGCATCTACCCGATGCCCGCCTGAAGCCGCGGTGCGCCGCCGCCCGGGAGCGCCATGCGCACGCCCGGGCGGCGACGTATCCGCGTCAACCCCGTCAACGAACACCGAAAACAACGGAGAGTCTCCCGATGCGCGCAGTCGTGCTGAAGTCCCATGGCCCCCTCGACAACCTCGAGTACATCGCCGATTACCGTGACCCGACGATCAAGGAAGGCCATGTCATCCTGCGCACCCGCGCAACCTCGTTCAACTACCATGACGTGTTCACCGTGCGCGGCATGCCCGGCATCAAGGTCCCGCTGCCGGTGATCATCGGCCTGGACCTCGCCGGCGAGATCATCGAAGTCGGCGCCGGCGTCGAGGGCTGGAAGATCGGCGACCGCGTGCTGGTGAACCCGCTAGACCCGAAGATCGGCCTGATGGGCGAGATGATGGACGGCGGCCTGGCCGAGAAGTGCCTGGTCAACCAGAAGCAGCTGATCCGCATGCCCGACGGCGTGACCTTCGAGGAAGCCTGCGCGCTGCCGGTCGCCTATGGCACCGCGCACCGCATGATCATGACCCACAACACGATCAAGAAGGGCGACAAGGTCCTGGTGCTGGGCGCCTCTGGCGGCGTGGGCACCGGCTGCGTGCTGCTGGCCAAGATGCTGGGCGCCGAAGTCATCGCCTGCGCCTCGAGCGACGACAAGATCCAGCGCCTGACCGACCTCGGCGCCGACCATGTGATCAACTACAAGACCACCGACTTCTCGAAGTGGGTGAACGAGAAGTTCGGCAAGCCGCAGCGGCGCAGCTACGAAGGCGGCGTCGACGTGGTGATCAACTTCACCGGCGGCGACACCTGGGCCCCGTCGCTCAAGTGCACCAAGCGTGGCGGCAGCATCCTCACCTGCGGCGCCACCGCCGGCTTCGACCCGAAGGAAGACCTGCGCTACATCTGGAGCTTCGAGCTCAACATCAAGGGCTCGAACAGCTTCTACAACGAGAACCTGAGCGCACTGATGGAGATGATCCAGAAGGGCGAGATGAAGCCGGTGATCGACGTCGTGCTGCCGCTGGAAAAGGCGAAGGAAGGCCTCGCGCTCATCGAGAACCGCGAAGTGTTCGGCAAGGTCGTCGTCACCCCCTGATGCACCGTGGCGGGGCGCGCGCCGACGTGGCGCCCGCCCCCCCCCGCCCCCCCCCCCGACTCGCCAAGAGCCCCTACAACGCATGGCTCGGCCTGACCGTCACCTCGGTCGGCGAAGACACCATCGAGATGACCGCGAAATGGCGCGAGGAGTGGGTCGTGAACCCCGCCGGTGGCTACACGCACGGCGGCATCCTCGCCGCGCTGGTCGACGTGGTCGCCGACTACGCGATCGCCGTGAAGAACGGCAACCCGGTGCCCACCATCGACCTGCGTGTCGACTACCATCGCGCGGCCAAGGGCGACCTGAAGTGCACCGGGAAGATCGTGCGCTTCGGCGGCCAGTTCACCTGCGCCGAAGCCTATGTGTACGACGCGGCCGGCGCCGGCGCCCGCGAAAGGCTGAGCCCGCCATGGCCTACGAGAAGGAAGACTTCCGCCAGTTCCTCGACCGCCTGCGCGAAGCCGGCGAGCTGGTCGACCTGAAGCAGCCGGTCGACATCCGCCACATCGCCACGCTGGTTGACCAGTCCGACAAGGCGCTCTACTTCCACGACGTGATCGGCTACGACATGCCGGTGGTGTCGGGCATCATCCGCTCGCAGAAACGCGCGACGCTGTCGATCGGGGTGGACAACTACGCCGAGATCGAGCACAAGCTGCAGCGCGGCATCGTCAAGCCGATCCCGCCGGTCTACATCGAGAAGGCCGCCTGCCAGGAGATCGTGATCAAGGGCGACGACGTCGACCTGTTCAAGCTGCCGGTGCCGATGTCTTCCATCTACGACGGCGGCCCGATGATCACCGCGGGCGTGGTGATGGCGCGCGACCCGGAGCACGGCCTGAACGCCGGCGTCTACCGGTTCATGGTGAAAGAGAAGAACCTCACCGGCATCGACATCGTCACGCCGAACAACATGCGGCTGTTCGCCGCCCGCGCGCTCGAGCGCGGCGAAGCACTGCCGATCTCGATCTCGATCGGCTGCCATCCGTTCGAGATCATGGGCTCGGGTTTCCGCGCGCCACTCGGGGTGGACGAGATGGCCATCGCCGGCGGCATCCGCGGCGAGGCGGTGCGCTTCGCCCAGTGCGAGACGATCGACCTGCCCTGCCTGGCCGATTCCGAGATCGTGCTTGAGGCCGAGATCCTGCCCACCGGCTGGACGCATCCGGAAGGCCGCTTCGGCGAGTTCACCCGCCTGATGGGCGGCCTGCACTGGAACCCGCTGGTACGCGTTAAGGCGATCACCATGCGCCGCAATGCGGTGTACTACGCGCTGCACATGCCCTGGGAGAACACCTGGCTGGCCGCGCCGACCCGATACACCGCGATCCGCTCGGCACTGAAGACCGCCGGCATCCAGACGGTCGCGATCAACGTCACGCTGGGCGGCTGTGCATTCTGGCATGCGGTCATCTCCATCAAGAAGCAGGCCGGCGAAGGCAAGAACGCGCTGCTCGCCGCGCTGTCGGTGATGGACCTGAAGCACGTGGTCATCGTCGACGAGGACATCGACCCGTTCAATGCGATGGACGTCGAGTGGGCGATCGCGACGCGGGTGCAGGGCGACCGCGACGTGATCATCATCCCCGGCGCGCGCGCCAAGCCGCTCGACTCCAGCCTGGCGGTGATGCCGCACGGCGTGGTGCCCACCGGCGCCAAGGTCGGCATCGATGCGACCATCGGCGAGGGCATTCCGGTCGAGCGTTTCGAGCGTATCGCCTATGCCTACGCCGATCGGGCGAAGGTCGACGACTACGTGTCGGGCAAGGCCGATCCGCTGCCCCCGGCACTGGGCGCCACCGATGCCAAGGTCGAGGCACTGGCACAGCAGGTGCTAGCCATGATCGAGGCCGAGCCGCGCTACTACCAGGACATCGCCGCGCACTTCTCGGAGTACGATTTCCAGACCGTTGCGCGCGCGCTGGGCCACCTGCACACGATCGAGAAACTGTGGCAGGACCCGAAGGGCAAGATGTGCGTGCGCGGCTCGAAGTTCGCCGCGGTGCTTCCGCAGCGCGGGAAGTGACGCAACGCAGCCTTGCGGCTGGTTCCCCGACGAATCGCCGCAAGGCTGCATCGAAGCTGGACATCGCAGGGCCTGGCCCTGCACTCGAGGAGGCATGATGGGCAAGTACGAAACCAAGCTGGCGGAAATGGGCATCACCCTGGCACCGGTACCGACCCCGGTCGCGAACTACCTGCCGTACGCGATCACCGGAAACCTCGTGTTCCTGGCCGGCCAGGTGTGCCGCGTCGATGGCAAGGTGACCCATCAGGGCAAGCTGGGCGCGGAGGTCGACGTGGCCGGCGGCAAGGCCGCCGCGCGGGTGTGCGCGATCAACCTGATCGCCGCGCTGAAACTCGCACTCGGCGGTGATCTCGACCGTGCGGTGCGCTGCGTGTCGGTGCGCGGCTTCGTCGCCTCCGACCCGAAGTTCTACGACCAGCCGGCGGTGATCAACGGCGCCTCCGACCTGTTCGTCGAGGTGTTCGGCGAGGCGGGCAAGCATTCGCGCACCGCCATCGGCGTCGCAGCCCTGCCGTCGGACTGCGCGGTCGAGGTCGATGCCGTATTCGAGATCAGGTAACCGAGCAGCAAGGAGCAGCGCAATGGCCCAGGCGATCGGGGTGCGCCCCGTCAGCGAACTCATCCGGTGGCCCACGGATGATCTTTCGCGGATACCACTGCACATCTACGGCGACCCCGAGATCTATGCCTGGGAGCAGGACCGCATCTTCCGCGGTCCCACCTGGAACTTCCTCTCGCTCGAGTGCGAGATCCCGAAGCCGAACGACTACGTGCTGACCAAGGTCGGCGATACCCCGGTGATCGTGGTGCGCACGGCCGAAGGCGGCATCAACGCGCTGGTGAACCGCTGCACGCACAAGGGCTCGGTGCTCTGCTACGACTCGCGCGGCGAGGGCAAGCGCAGCTTCGTCTGTCCCTACCACGCCTGGTCGTTCGACCAGTCGGGCGCGCTGCGCGGCATCGCCTTCGAGAAGGGCGTAGGTGGCCTGGGCGGCATGCCTGAAGGTTTCGACAAGTCGAAGCATTCGCTCACGCGGCTGCGCGTCGAGGTCATCGAGGGGCTGGTGTTCGGCACCTTCAGCGACCAGACGCCGCCGCTCGAGCAGTACCTGGGCGAGCCGATGGTCGCGCACATCCGGCGCACCATCCGTGGCCGGACGATGCAGATCATCGGCCGCTACAACCACATCATGCCGAACAACTGGAAGCTGTACATCGAGAACAGCCGCGACACGCACCACCCGTCGCTGCTGCATGCGTTCTTCGCGACGTTCAAGCTGAACCGGCTGTCGGCCGAGGGTGGCATCCGCCACGACCCGGCAAACTGGCACCACCTGGTCTTCGCCAAGCGGCTGACCGACCAGGGGCATGAGGAATACTCCCCGGGCAAGCTGCGCACGATGAAGTCCGACTTCGGGCTGAACGACCCGTCGCTGATCGCGCAGTGGATGGAGTACGACGACAACATCACCAATGCCCTGCAGAGCATCCTGCCGGGCTTCGTGCTGCAGCAGATCCTGAACTCCGTGGGTACCCGCCAGATCATCACGCGCGGCACCGGCGAGTGCGAACTGATCTGGACCGTGGTCGCGTTCGAGGAAGACACCCCCGAGCAGCGAGCGATCCGCATCAAGCAGAGCAACCTCGTCGGCCCGCACGGCTACATCTCGATGGAAGACGGCGCGATCGGCGGTTTCGTGCAGCAGGGTATCAAGGGCGACCGCGACAAGCAGGCCGTGGTCGAGATGGGCGGCCTGACCGCCGACGGCCAGCCGACGCGCGCCACCGAGACATCGGTGCGCGGGTTCTACAAGGCCTACCGCGAACTGATGGGCAGCTGACCATGGCCGCGACGACTTCATCCACCCGGGCAGCGACGATCGCCCCGGAACGCCGCAGCGCGATCGAGCGCCTGATGGTCGACTACGTGCATGCGATCGACGAAGGTGAATACGAGCGCTGGCCGATGTTCTTCACCGAGGACGGCCGCTACCAGGTCACCGGGCGCGACAACCACGCGCGCGGCTGGGTGGCCGGCATGCTCCTGTGCGACAACCGCGACATGATGATCGACCGCATCTACTCGCTGCGCCAGGTGAACGTCTGGGAGCCGCATACTTACCGCCACGTGATTGGTCCGACCCAGGTGCTCGAGGCCGGCATGGATGGCGCCTGCTTTACGGCCAGGGTCCAGACCAACTACCTGTGCGTGCGCACCATGCACGACGGCGAGCAGAAGCTGTTTTCCACCGGGCGCTACCTGGACGAGATCGTGTTCGAGGGCCTGGCAGGCGCCGACACGCCGATGCTGCGCAGCCGCCTCGTGATCGCCGACTCCAACCAGATCGATACCCTGCTGGTCATCCCGCTCTAGGCCCCGCACGATGCCACGTTCCACCGCCAGCACCCCGCGCAAGTTCCATGTGCACTTCGAGAGCAACAGCAGCAAGCCGCGCCAGTTCCAGGTGCTCGAGAGCGACGTCAAGGCGGCGGTGCGCCGCCATCCGGAACTCGCGCGCCGGCTGAAGATCACCGTCGGCTTCGACCGCAGGATGCTGGCCGAGGCCCTGCAGACGGCGGATTTCCTGCTCAACTCCGACCCGCCGCGCGACAACCTGCGCGCGCTGGCGCCCCGGCTCGAATGGATCCAGACGACCGGGGCCGGTATCGACGGCCTGCTGCCGCTCGACTGGCTGCCCGACGGCGTGGTGCTCACCAACAACAGCGGCGCACACGCGGCCAAGGCGCAGGATTCCGGGGCGATGGGCCTGCTGATGCTCAATGCGCGTATCCCCGAGGTGATGACCGCGCAGCGCGCGAAGCACTGGGCGCACGCGTTCTCCTCGCCGATCGCCGGCAAGACCGCGGTGGTGATCGGCTTCGGCGATGTCGGTGCGGCGGTCGGGCGCGGTGCCCGCAAGCTCGGCGTGAACGTGATCGCGGTCACCCGCAGCGGCGTACTCACCCGCGCCACCGCGAAGGCAGCCGATTCGGTGGTGCCGGTGTCGAAGCTCGCACGCACGATCGGCAAGGCCGACTTCGTGGTGGTAGCCACGCCGCTCACCGCGCAGACCCGGGGCCTGGTGGACGGTGCCATGCTGGACCGGATGAAGGACGGCGCGGGGCTGATGAACATCGGCCGCGCGCCGGTAGTCGACTACGACGCGCTCAGCGCGCGCCTGGAGAGCGGAAAGCTGTCGGGCGCGATTCTCGACGTGTTCTCGCCCGAGCCGCTGCCGGCCTCCTCGCCGCTGTGGACGGTGCCCAACCTGTTGGTGCTGCCGCACATCACCTGCGATGACCCGCGCTACATCGACTTCCTGCTCGATTTCTGGTTCGAGAACTTCGCGCGCCGGCTCGCCGGCCGCAAGCTGAAGAACATCGTCGAGCCACTGCGCGGCTACTGATCCCGGCTCCGAATCCCGACCGCTGCGAGGACCTTCCGATGTCGATGCCGCTGTTCCACATGATCGATGGCGCACCCGACCCGGTAGCGCCGTTCAGCCACGCAGTCGAGGCGGACGGCTGGGTGTTCATCACCGGCCAGATGCCGTTCGAGGGCCTCGCCAACGACTCGGCCTATCCCGAAGGCATCGAGGCACAGACGCACCAGGTGATGAAGAACCTGTCGACCGTGCTCGCGGGCGTCGGACTGGGGCTGGAGAACGTGGTGCAGGTACGCGTGTTCCTGCTGAAGTTCGACGAGCACTATGCGCAGATGAACGCGGTCTATGCGAGCTGGTTCGCGCCAGGCAAGCGGCCGGCACGCACCTGCGTCGGCGTCACCGGGCTCGCGCGCGGCGCGCTGGTCGAGATCGACATGGTGGCCCGCCGCCCCTGACACGCCGATCGACCGCGGCACTGCCTGCATCTTCTACCTGCCGTACCCGGACCCCAGATGATTCAACGCCTTCCCGTACACGATGCCCAGGTGCCCGCGCCCGGCGCACTGAACCTCGACCATGTCGCCCACTTCGTGCCCGATCGCGACGCCGCGGCAGCGGCCCTGGCGCGGCTCGGCTTCACCACGACGCCGTTCTCGGAACAGTTCCACCGGCTCGAAGGCGACGGACCGCTGGTTCCCGCGGGTACCGGCAACCGCTGCGTGATGCTGCGCGAGGGCTACCTCGAGTTCCTCACCCCGTTTCTGGATACGCCGGTGGCCGCGCAGTTGCGCGCTGCGCTCTCGCGCTATATCGGGGTGCATCTGATCGCCTACGGCACCGCGGACGCCGAGGCCGACCATGCGCGGCTGGCGGCACAAGGTTTCGCGCCACCGCCACCGGTACGGCTGCAGCGCGAGGCCGATGCGCCCGACGGAACCACGACCGTGCGCTTCGTGGTCACCCGTACGCCGCCGGGCACCATGCCCGAGGGCCGTATCCAGTTCTGTGGCCACCAGACGCCCGAGGGCGTGTGGCAACCGCGCTGGATGAGCCACGCCAACCGTGCGACGGGCCTGCGCCGCGTGTTCCTGGTGCTTGCCGACCCGGCCGAGGCGGCGATCCGCTATGCGCGCTATGCGGGGCTGCCGGCCGAGCCGACACAGGCACCCGCAGGTATCGAATTCGTCCAGCAGACCGGGCGCGGCGCGCTGCACCTGATGGACAGTGCAGCGTTCCGGGCGCAGTTCGACCGGGAAGCATCCCTGCGGTTGCCCGGATTGCCGTGGATCGCAGGCTACGAACTGGCGAGCGAGGATCTGGCAGTCACGCGTGCCGTCCTCGACAGCGGCGGCATCGCGGCAACCGAACTGCCCGACGGACGGCTGCGTGTGCTGCTGCCGCCGGAACTCGGCGGCTTCATCCTGTTCTCGGCCCGCCCGCCGGCGTGATACCCGGGGGCGGCACCGGCCCTGCAGCGAACGCGGGCCGTACCCCAGCCGGCGCCTGCCTGCAGGGTCGGCGTCGTCACTCCAGCCGGATTCCTGCGTCCCTCACCACCTTGCCCCAGCGCGCGGATTCGGCCCTGATGTAGTCGGCGAATTCCTGCGGTGAGGCCGACAGCAGCACGTCGGTGGCACCGGTGGCGAAGCGTTCCCGTACTTCCGGCACCGGCAGCGACTGGTTGATCGCCGCATGCATCCGGCGGATCGCATCGGCCGGCGTGCCGGTCGGCACGAGGATGCCTTGCCAGCTGGTGGAGACGATATCCATGCCGTCCTCGCGCAGGGTCGGCACGTTCGGGAACATCGGCAGGCGCTTGGCCGTGGTGAGCGCGATCGGGCGCAGCCGGCCCGATTGCGCGAACGTCATCACCGAGGGCAGGGTCTGGATGGTCACCGTCACATGCCCGGCCACGACGTCGGTCACCGCCTGACCGGCACCGCCCTTGTAGGGGATGTGCACCATCTTGAGGCCGTTCTGCGCGGCCAGCAGTTCCATCTGCAGGTGGCTCAGGCTGCCCGCCCCTGCCGATGCATAGTTGACCTGGCCCGGCCGTGCGCGGATGAATGTCACGAGTTCCTTCGAACTGCGCACCGGCAGGGACGGATGCACCAGCAGCATCGTGGTGGTCTCGGAGACCAGGCCTACCGGCGCGAGGTCCTTGATCGGATCGACCTTCAGCGCTGCACCGTACACGTGCGGGTTGATCGCGATCGCACCGATGTTGCCGAGGAAGGTGGTGTAGCCGTCAGGCGCGGAGCGCGCGACGAACTCCATGCCGACGGTGCCGTTGGCGCCGGCGCGGTTCTCGATGATCACCGGCTGCCCGAGCTGGTCGGCCATGCGCGGGCCGATCACGCGGGCCACGAAATCGGACGCACCGCCGGCCCCGAATGGGACGATCAGGCGGATCGGCTTCGCCGGCCAGGCCGCCTGGGCCTGCACCGAAGCGGGTACCGACAGGAGCGTCGCCGCGGCGGCGGCAAGCAGGACGGGGAATCGTTGGCCGTCAGGACGGCGCAGGTTCAGCGGTTTCATCGGGTGGGGTGCTCCTGAGGGTGTGGGAAGATTTCAGTGGGAGTCTAGAGTTCCGCCTTGATCCCGGCTTTCTGTACCACGCGGGAATACAACTCGATATCCCTGCGGATCTCGGCGGCGAACTGTTCCGGCGTGCCCGGGGCGGCTTCGTAGCCGAGGTCTGCGAACCGCCTCAGCATGTCTGCGCCCTTCAGCGCAGTGTTGATCTCGCGGTTGAGCCGATCGACGACCTCGCGCGGCATCGCGGCCGGACCGACGATGCCGAACCAGGGTGTCACCTCGAAGCCGGGCAGGCCCGACTCGGCGACAGTCGGGATGTCCGGGGCTCCTGCCGAGCGCCTGGGGGTGGTCACCGCGATGGCCCGCAGCTTGCCGGCGCGAACCTGCGCCAGCGCGAGACCCATGTCTGCCATCATCAGGTCAACGCTGCCGACCATCAGTTCGGTCAGCGCCGGCGCGGTACCCTTGAACGGGATGTGCACCACCCGCGTGGCTGCCACGGCATTGAACCACTCGGCGGCGAGGCTCGACATGCTGCCCACGCCCGAGGACGCATAGTTGAGATAGCCCGGTTTTGCGCGGGCGATCGCGACCAGATCCTTCACCGTCTTCGCGGGGACGCGTGGGTTGATCACCAGCAGGTAGGGGACCCGGGCCACGTTCGACACCGGCGTGAAATCCTTCAGTGGGTTGTAGGACAGCTTCCGATACAACGCCGGCGCGACGGCCATGTTGCTGGAGCCGCCCATGGTCAGCGTATAGCCGTCGGCAGGCGCCCGCGCGCCGGCCTCGGCACCGATGGTGCCGCCCGCGCCGCCGCGGTTGTCGATGAGTACCGGCTGGCTCCAGGCTTCGGTCAGCTTGCTGCCGACCAGACGGGCGAGCACGTCGTTCGGCCCGCCAGGCGCGAAGGGCACGATGATGCGGATGGGCTTGACCGGATAGGGTGTCTGCGCATGGACGCAGAACGATGCAAGCAGCAGTGCGGCGAAAGACAGCGGCCGCAGACGGACAGTTACCGCAGATTGCATGGACAGGTGGCTCCGAGCGCGCGATGGTGAGGTGAGGTGACGTGAGGTGGAGTGGAACGGCATACCGCAAGCGCGGCCGTTTCTATTAGCAAGAATCGCGCCATTCAAGCATTCTGCCGCGCCTGCGGGATCCTTTCCTGCGGGTGTGCACGACGCGCAGGAAAGGATGAACGGCAAACCGCCGGCCCCGCAACCGGAAGACCCGGGCGCTACAGCTCGCGGATGATGTCGAACTGCTTCGCGTAGGCCGACGAATCGATACGCGCGGCGATCAGCGTGGACCGTTCGGTGCGTGCGAAAGCGGCGGCCAGCGCCTTGCGATAGTCTTCGAGGTTGTCGACTTCGGCGCATTCCAGCCCGAACGCGCGGGCCAGGTCTGCATAGCCCGGCGACGGGAAATCCAGACCGTGAACGCTCTTGCCGAGCTTGCTCTGCTTGACGGTGATCAGGCTGTGTTCATTGTCGGCGAAGATCACGTAGACGATCGGCCGACTGACGCTGCCAGAGGAAATCAGCTGGCCGGTGACCAGTTCCGGCAGGCGCATCAGGAACCCGGCATCGCCACACAGGCAGAGTACTGGGCGATACGGGTGCGCCAGCTTCACCGCCTGCGCGGCCGGCAGGCAGAAGCCCATCGTCGCCAGCCCGTTGGACATCAGGAAGTCGTGCGACCCGTAGGCTTCCCACAGCTCTACCGACAGCAGCTTGTTGGCGCCCACGTCGGTCACCAGCACCGTGTCGCGGGGGGCAGCCTCGCGTGCAGCAAGCACGACGTCGTTTGGCGACAATCCGTCCACGGGTACCGTCAGCTGGGTGCGCACCGAATTCCGGAAGCGGCTGCAGTCTTCCGGCGACCAGGTCGAGGACACGCGCGCGCCACCGGCTGCGAACGCCGAGGCCAGCCTGGTCAGCGTGTCGCCAAGGTCGCCGATCAGTTCCGCTTCCACTGCCGCAGTCTGCTCGACATTGGGCACCCGGTCGAGCCACAGCGCGGGCACCGGCACCGGCCACGGCCTGGGCAGCAGTTCGACCGGATCGAAACCGACGAACACGATGTAGTCGCACTGCTCGATCAGCGCCTGCTCGAGCTTGCCACCCATGAATACGCCGGCCGACCAGGGATCGTCGGCGGCGATCGCCCCCTTGGCCTTGGCCGAAGTCAGCACGGGCGCGCGCAGCGAAGCGGCAAAGTGGGCCAGTGCACCGGCTGGCAGCGACAGTGCGGTCAGGCCGGCGAGGATCAGCGGTCGGCGTGTCGCCCCGACTGCGGCTGCAGCCTCGGCGATCGCACCCGCCGGGACGCAGGCCTCGAATGGCGGCTGAAGCAGGCGCAGCGGCGTCGCCGGGGCGTGGGTCTTGCCAGCCACGTTGTTCGGAAAGTCGATGAACACCGGCCCCGGCCGCCCGGCCAGCGCGGTGCGGTAGGCGCGACGCAGGCCGACATCCCAGGTGTCTTCATGCAGCGTGATCTGGGCCTTGGTCACCGGCCGCATCATCGCCAGGTGGTCGAACTGCTGGCGCAGGGCCACCTCGTGCACGCCGCCGCGGTAGCGGTCGGCGATGGCCAGCACCGGCAGGCGGTCGAGCATTGCGTGCGCCAGGCCATTCGCATAATTGGCCACGCCCGGGCCGATCGCCGATACCGCAACGCCCACGGTGCCGGTACGCTGGCCATAGACCCCGGCTGCGATGATCGCCGAGGTCTCGTGCTGGGTCAGCACGAACTCGATACCGGCGGCCTTGCTGGCGCTGACCAGCTCAGCGGTCGCGCCGCCGCCGGGAATACCGAACATCCGGTCGACTCCGGCGGCCTTCAGCGCGGCAAGGACCTGCTCTGCGATGGTGAGGGTGCTGCTGCTGCTTGTGTCGCTCAATTCGATGACCTCCGGTGATCAAGGCTGTGCGCCGGGGTCCTCGACACGGACTCTGTCGCCGTACCCCGCGCGCAACTCGCGATGATTCCATTCCGTGGCCGGGCGCGCCAGTGAAAAGTCGATGCGTCAGTTG
>JBILGF010000442.1:0-2991 GCA_044351195.1 Burkholderiales bacterium | reverse complement strand
TGGATCTCCGCATGGACGAAGGCGGTGGTGTCGGCTGGCGACATCCAGCGCAGGTCAGCCGTCTGTTCGCGGAACCGTGCGCGCTCGGCGGCATCTTCGGTGAAGCGACGGATCTCGGCCGACAACAGATCCAGCACGTCGCGCGGCGTGCCTGCGGTGGTCAGCACGGCATACCAGACCGGCGCGGCGTATCCGGGCACGCCGGACTCTGCGACAGTGGGTATGTCCGGCAGCGCAGGCGAGCGTTTCGCGGTGGTGACCGCGATCGCGCGCAGGCGTCCCGCGCGCACGCCGGGCAGGTTGGCCGTGCTGCCGAAGGTGAGATCGACATGGCCGCCCAGCAGGTCGGTGGTCGCCGGCACCCCGCCCTTGTACGGCACGTGCACAAGGCTGGTGCCAGTCATGGACTTGAACAGTTCCCCCGCCAGGTGCTGGCTGGATCCGGTGCCGGCCGAGGCGTAACTCAGCAGGCCCGGGCGCTTGCGGGCCAGCGCGATCAGTTCGCCGACATTGCGCACCGGCAACGACGGATGGACGACGACGATGTTCGGCAGGTCGGCCACCAGCGCGACACCGGCGATGTCCTTTACCGAATCGTAGGGCAGCCTGGGCTGCAGCGTCGCATTGATCGCGAAACCGGAACTGGCCATCAGCAGCGTGTGCCCGTCGGGGGAGGCCCGTGCCGTCGTCTCGCTGGCGAGCACGCCAGCAGCACCTGGACGATTCTCGGGCATCACCGGCTGGCCCCAGGCCCTGGCCATGCGTTCACCGATCGTGCGAGCGAGCGTGTCGGTAGTGCCGCCCGGGGCGAAGCTGATCAGGAAGCGGATCGGCTTGGCCGGGAAGGCCGGCTGGGGCTGAACCTGCCCCAGGGCATCCGACCACGGCATGCACAGGGCTGCGCTGGAGAGCGCTGCGGCAAGGGCGAATGTCGCCGCCTGCGAACGGTCACGCATCGTTGCTCCTCCTGGATCGGGTGGCCACGCGGGTCTGCGTACGCCCGAACCGGCGCCGGACCGCAGCGACACACGGGTGTCGGCGCCTCTGCGTGCGCCGTACCCCGACGTCAGGTTACCAAGCCGTCGTGCCGCCGTCGACAGGAATGATCGCGCCGGTGACGAACCGGCTCGCGTCGGACGCAAGCCAGACCGCCGCGCCCTTGATGTCGCTGTCGCCCCCGGGCTTGCCGAGCGGGATCTCGCGGTCGATCTTCTCCGGCCGTTCGTCGTACACCTTGCGGTTGATGTCGGTGACGAAGAAGCCGGGGCAGATCGCGTTCACGCGGATGTTGTGGCGCGCCCACTTGATCGCCAGGTCGCGGGTGAAATTGACCAGCGCGCCCTTGCTCGCGCCGTAGGCGATCGAGTTGTAGGCATCGGGGTTTCGTCCGACCAGCCCGGCGATCGATGCGATGTTGATGATGCTGCCCTTCTTCTGCTCGATCATCCGGCGGCCGAAAGCCTGGGCCAGCATGAATGGCGCGGTGATGTTCAGGTCGAACACCTGCTGCCAGCGCTCGAGCGGCATCTCTTCCACCGGCGCAACCCAGGCACGGCCGGCATTGTTCACCAGGATGTCCACCCCGCCGAAACGCTCCATGACCTTGTCGTGCAGCGCCGCGACCGCCTCTGGCCTGGCCACGTCGCAGGCTACGGTGAGCACCTCCGCGCCGTAGGCATCGCGCAGCTTCGCCTCGGCCGTGGCCAGCCGGTCGGCCTTGCGCGCACAGATGACGACCTTCGCGCCGAACTCCGCCATCGCCTCGGCCATCTGCAGGCCCAGGCCGGTCGAGCCGCCGGTGACCACCGCGACTCGACCGGAGAGGTCGAACAGTTCCCTGAGAGCAGTCATGGCATCGATCCTGGAAAAAAGAATGTCTGTCGGGGTTCCATCGGGGGGCAGAAGGCAAGACCTGCCCCCCGGCAAGAAGCCCGGCGGGGTCTACCGGATTACTGGCTGCCCCACGGCTTGATCGCCGCCTTGAGCTTCATGTAGCCGTCGATGTACTTCGGACGCTTCGGATCGTAGATCGAATCGAAGATCGCGAGCTGGTCGTCGAGCCACTTGTGCAGCTGCGCATGGCCGGGGTTGGCGGCCTTGTAGGCGTCGTTGATCAGCACGAAATGGATGCGCGGATCGTAGGGATCCTTCGTGCCGCCGACCGTCTCGTCGCCGTCGAGCAGGCGGGTGAGCATGGCATCGGCCGAACCGAGGGTCTGTTCGTAGATCGGCTCGCCGACCATGCGATACATCACGCTGGTCATGTCACGGCCGTTCTTCATGGTGAAGCCCATGTCGGTCCAGACCTTGTTCATGTCGAGGCCGGTCTTGGCATGGTCGAGCACCATCTGGCCGAAGTCGCGCAGCACCTGCGGGCCGTCGGCCATCAGGTCGGTCAGGCGGTCGCCATCGAGATCGGTGCCGAGCACGATCGACTTGCGGTGGCGGATCACGTCATGCAGCAGCAGGCCGTAGTTGGTGTCGGCGATATGCTCGCTGATCTCGCCGCCCCAGTTCTCCATGCCGGCCTTGAAGTCCTTCGGCAGCAGCTTGACGATCGCGTCGACGTTGTCCTTGTGCTCTTCGTACGCATCGACCGAGTACTTGCGCACCAGCTTGAACTTCGTGCCCTGGAGCATCCAGCGCAGCAGGCCGGCGTTGATCGCGTCTTCCTGGGCCTGGGTCGGCTTCATCGCGACGCGGCCGAGCTGGCCGGTCTCGTGCACCATCTTCAGGAACAGGCGTCCGGCATGGGCCATGCGGATGCCCGGGGTGTTCATCTCGGAGTGGACGATGCCGGTCTCGGGGTCGACCTTGAATTTCTTCTTGTCCTGCGAGTAGGGCAGGCAGGGCATGCAGCGCACCGCGGTGATCGGGCCGTACGGACGCACGTTGCAGTACACGCCGGCCGAAGTGCGCAGCGGCGCGTTGGCCGACTTGCCGAACACGACGACCTTCTTGCCACCGTCGTTCACCAGGAAGTCACCCGCG
>JBILGF010000105.1:0-8296 GCA_044351195.1 Burkholderiales bacterium | reverse complement strand
AGAAGGGGGCGCCGGTCTACATCGAGGGGCGCCTGCGCACGCGCAAGTGGACCGACAAGGAGAACATCGAGCGCTACACCACCGAGATCGTCGCCGACAGCATGCAGTTGCTCGGCAGCCGTGGCGGCTCGGGTGCCCCGGGCGGCGACCGTCCGGGCGGCGACGCCATGGGTGACAGCGAGCCCCGATCCTCCGGCGGCGGCGGCGCGGCGCGCGCCAAGCCTGCCGCTGCGAAGGGCGGCGGCTTCGACGATTTCGAGGACGACATACCTTTCTGATCCCGGAGGGCGACACCATGCGGCAGAGGCAGGCAGGCGCAACGAGCGACGGCAGAGGTTCCGCCGCGCTGTCCATGATCGCCGCGCTGGCGGTCGTCCTCCCTCAGGGCATGGCGTTCGCCGCCGAGGGCTACCCGAACCGACCGATCCGGATGATCGTCGACTTCTCGGCCGGCGGGTTGTCCGACCAGATGGTGCGCGCAGTGGCACCGAAGATGAGCGAGGCGCTCGGCCAGCCGATGGTGATGGACAACCGGCCCGGCGCCGCCGGCGCGCTCGCCTACAGCATCGTCGCCAAGGCAGTGCCCGACGGCCATACCCTGGTCACCCTTTCCACCGGGTTCTCGCTCAACCTCAATCTCGTCTCGAAGCTGCCGTTCGACACCAGCCGCGACTTCGTGCCTGTCGGGCTGATCGGCACCACGCCGAACGTACTGGTGACCGGCAGCAAGGGGCCGAAGACGGTAGCCGACCTGGTCGCGATGGTCAGGTCGAAACCGAACGCGACCAACGCGGCGTCCTCGGGCATCGGCTCCACGCCCCACCTCACGCTCGAACTGTTCAAGCGCGCGGCGAACATCGACCCGACGCATGTTCCGTTCAATGGCAGCAACCCGGCAATCGCCGACATGCTGGGCGGCCGGGTCGACTTCATGTTCGTCAACATGCCGGCGAGCCTCGGCCATATCAAGGGCGGCCGGATCCAGGCGCTGGCAGTGGGCAGCGAGAAACGCTCGGTGCAACTGCCCGATGTGCCGACGATGGAAGAGTCCGGGTTCAAGGGTTTCCGCTCCACCAGCTGGGCCGGTATCGGCGGGCCTGCAGGAATGCCCAGGACGGTGGTGGCCAGGCTGAGCCGGGAAGTGATCGCCGCAGTCGAGTCACCGGAGGTGCGCGACCGCATCGCGGCCGCGGGTGGCGAGGCGCGATCCTCGACCCCGGAACAATTCACGGCCTTCATCAATGAAGAGATCGCCCGCTGGGGCCGCGTGATCAAGGCGGCCGGAGTACGCGTCGAGCGCTGAGGCCGCGGCGGGGGCGGTCGTGGCGGGCACCCGATCTGGCGGCGACCCCGATGTCGCCCCGCGGGGTGACCCGGGTGCCGACGGCGTGCCTGGCACGGCCACGCGGGCGCCCTCGCTCGAGGTGCTGGTCCGCTCCCTGAGTGATCCCGCCTGTTATCCGCATGCGCTGGATGCGCCCGTGCGGGTCATCGAGACGCACATCTCGTACGTGCTGGTCGGCGGCGGCCATGCGTACAAGCTGAAGAAGCCGCTCGACCTCGGCTTCCTCGACTTCGGCACGCTCGAGCGGCGGCGCGAATGCTGCGAACTGGAAGTGCGCCTGAACCGCAGGCTGGCACCGGCGATCTACCTCGACGTCGTGGCAATCCATTGGGATGGTCGGCGTGCGTGGGTCGTTGCGCCCGGTGCATGCGCCGCCGCGGCCGGCGATGGCGACGACGAAGACGACGGCGACGGCGACGGCGACGGCGACGGCCAGGCCGGGCATGGTCCGGTCGTCGAGCATGCGGTGCACATGCGCGCGTTCGATCCCGATGACCTGCTCGACCGCAGGCTTGCCCAGGGCCAGCTCGATGCGGCGATGGTCGATGCGGTGGCCGCGGTCATCGCGCGCTTCCACGGACGCATCGACGTGGCCGGTCCGGGCTGCGGCGAAGGGGGCGGGCAGGGTGCCGGCTTCGGCACGCCGCGCGCGGTGTGGGCGCCGGTGCGCGCGAATTTCCGTACGCTTGCGAGGTCGGTGCAGGAGCCTGGCCAGCGCGCCACGCTGGCCCGCCTCGCGTGCTGGTCCCGGCGCGAGCGCGCGCGCCTCGACCGATGGTTTTCCGATCGCCGTGCGGGCGGCTGCGTGCGCGAATGCCACGGCGACCTGCACCTGGGCAACATCGCCTGGGTCGATGGCGAACCGTGTGTGTTCGACTGCATCGAGTTCAATCCCGAGCTGCGCTGGATCGACATCGCCGCCGAGATCGCCTTCACCGTGATGGACCTCGCCGACCGCGGGCGGCCCGACCTGGGCTGGCGCCTGCTCGATGCCTGGCTGGCGACCACCGGCGACTACGATGCCCTGCCGGGCCTGCGCTTCTACCTGTGCTACCGGGCGCTGGTGCGCGCCAAGGTCGCCACGCTGCGGCTCGCGCAACCGCACGGGGACGCGGCGCAGGATGCCCGCCTGCGGCACGAGCAAGCGGGCTATATCGCCCTGGCCGACGTGCTGTCCCGGCCGCGCCGCATGCTGATGATCACCCATGGTTTCTCGGGCTCGGGAAAATCGCATGGCGCGTCATGGCTGCTGATGCAGGTCGGCGCGGTGCGGGTACGCTCCGATGTCGAGCGCAAGCGGCTGTCCGGCCGGGACGCGCTCGATCGCGGCGCAGCCGATGCCGCGCCGGATGCCGGACTCTACGCCCCAGGCGCCACGCGCCTGACCTACGACCGGCTGGAAACGGTGGCCCGGTCGGCGCTCGAGGGTGGCTTCCCGGTGATCGTCGATGCCGCCTTCCTGCAGCGCCCGGCGCGCGACCGCTTCCGTGCGCTGGCACGGACGCTCGATGTGCCGTTCGTGATCCTCTCCTTCGTGGCGCCGCAGGCGCAACTGCGAGCGCGGGTCGCGGCACGCGCGGCGTCCGGCCTGGATGCGTCCGACGCGGGTCCCGAGGTGCTCGCGCACCAGCTGCGCAGCGCGCAAGCGCTGCAGGCCGACGAACGCCCGTACGTCCTGCAGATCGATGCCTCCGACCGGGCATTCGGCGACGGGGCCGACACGGCGCTCGAAGCTGTTGCGGCCGAGCTGCAGTCGCGCCTGGCGCCGCGAGGGGATCCGGGAACGGCGCCAGGCTGTCTTGTCATCCCGGGCACCGTTCAATAGACTGGCGCAGGAACATGCCTGACGTCGACTGCCGGCGCTCGGGCCCGGGTCCGGCAGCTCTTCAGCGGGCGCTGGTCCCCATGATGAAGCGCGGCGCCCAGCGCCAGAACGGAGGAGTCATGCCGGGCCGGATGTCATCGTTGCCTGCCGCGTTCTGCGCAGGCGCAGGGTCGTGGTCGTTGCAAGGCTTGTGGTCCTCGACCGCTGCGCTGGCCCTCGCCTTGCTGTGCGTCGCAGGCGTGGCGAGCGCGGATGCACCCCTGAGGCCGGTCGAGGTGATCGTGTTCGCCGGGACCAATGCGATGCCATCCTACGTCGCGCAGGACAAGGGCTTCTTCGAACGCGAGGGCCTGGCGGTCAACATCACCGCGACGCCCAACTCCGGCTTCCAGATCAGCAGCCTGGTGGCGGGGAAGTTCCATGTCGCGAGCACCGCGATCGACAACCTGATCGCCTACCAGGAGGGGCAGGGCACCGCGAAGCTCGACCGCGAGCCCGACCTCGTGGCGTTCATGGGTATCTCGTCGGCCGAGCTGTCGCTGTTCGCAGCGCCCGAGATCAGGACCATCGCCGACCTCAAGGGACGCGAGCTCGCGCTCGATTCCCTGTCCACCGGCTATGCGTTCGTGCTGCGCTACATGCTCGAGAAAGCAGACCTGGGCGCTGGCGATTTCCGCTTCGTTGCCGTCGGCAACTCGCGCGCCCGGCTGCAGTCGCTGCGCGACGGCAAGTACGCCGCGGCGCTGATCACCGAACCGTTCACCGGCGTGGCCCGCGACGAAGGCTTCACCCTGCTGGGCGAGGGCGTCTCGGCGCTGGGCCGCTACCAGGCCAACGTCCGGATCGCCAACCGCGCCTGGGCGCGTGAGAACCCGGACCTGGTGGTCGCATACATCCGCGCGCTGCGTTCGGCGATCGACTGGCTCTACGACCCTGCCAACCGCGACGAAGCCGTGCGTATCCTTTCCGCGAGGGTCAAGGTGGGCGAGGCGGCCGCGCGCAGCAGCGTGGACGGACTGACCCGGGGCCAGTCGGCGATCCAGCGTGACGGCGAGATGGACCTCGCCGGCCTGCGCAACGTGATCATGTTGCGCGAACGGTACGGCCAGCCACCGAAGAAGATGGGTCCGGCCTCGAAGTACTACGACTCGACCTGGTTCGACCGGGCGCGCGCCCGGCCGTAGCTGCGGGCGGCAGCGGCCGGCAGGCCGGTGGATGGTCGATCGCGCGGCGTTTCAGTCGCGCGGCGGCTTGCCACGGAACTGCAGCGTGTACCCGGCCAGCAGGGTCTCGAGCAGGAAGCAGAACAGCGCGAGCACGAAGCAGATCACGCCTGCCAGGAAGGAGACCGAGACCAGCGGACTCACCTGCGAGGCTGTCGTCTCGCCGAGGAACAGCGACAGCACGGTCGCGCCGATCATCATCGCCGCCAGCGCGAGCAGACCGACCGATGCATTGACGACCCGGCCACGTATCCGCAGTCGGCCCAGTTCGACATAGGTAGCTTCCACCGCAGGCTGGTCGACCAGCCTGCCTTCCAGGATGCGTTCTTCCAGGTTGCGGGCGCGGTCGATGATACGGGCGAGCCGGGTGGCCAGCGCACTGATCAGCCCGGCGATGGCAGTCAGCATGAACACCGGTGCGACCGCGAGCTGGATCGCATGCGATATACCGTCGGTGATCATCAGGCGGGGACTGTCACATCAGGACCCTCAGCATTTGACAGCGCAAGCTACCCTCATTTGCGCCCCGGGGCCAGCGCAGGGGCTGCTTCCGGTGCGCCCGGGGCTGCAGCCGGGACGCCTGCAGGCGGTGCCGAGCGCAACGCCTGCAGCACCCGCAGGCCTGCACGGCCGTCCTGCGCCAGTCCGGCCGATGCCTGGAACGCGCGGATCGCCACGCGGGTGCGCGTGCCGACGATGCCGTCCGGAGCACCGATGTCATAGCTCCGGTCGAGCAGCCGCTGCTGCACCTCGCGCCGCTGCGCACGGCTGATGCCCGGATCATCGGTCGGCCACGGCGTGCGGAAGGCGCCCGCACCGCGCAGCCGGTCTGCGAGGTGCGCGATCGCCAGCGCGTAGGACTCGGCCGCGTTGTAGGCGAAGATCGCGTCGAAGTTGCGGAACACGAGGAAGGCCGGCCCGCGTGCGCCGGACGGCAGCAACAGGCCGGCCGGCCCACTGCCGGCCAGTGCGCTGCCGTCGACCTGCCGGATGCCCAGTTCGGCCCACTGCGCGAGCGACTGCTTCGTGCGCCGTCCGGCCGGACCGGCGTAACCCGCCGGCAGGCGTACCTCGTACCCCCAGGGCTGGCCGGTGACCCAGCCCGCGCGCTTCAGGTAGTTGGCGGTAGAGCCCAGCGCATCGGGCACCGAACCGACGATGTCCCGGCGTCCGTCGCCATCGAAATCGATCGCCAGCCGCTGGAACGTGGTCGGCATGAACTGGGTCTGGCCGAACGCGCCAGCCCATGAGCCGACCAGCGATTCCGCCGGGATGTCTCCGTTCTGCAGGATGCGCAGGGTCGCCAGCAGTTCGCCGCGGAAGAAGGCCTGGCGCCGTCCCGAGCAGGACAGCGTGGCGAGCGAGCGCACCAGTTGGCGCTTGCCCATGATCCGGCCGTAGTCGGACTCGACGCCCCAGACCGCCGCGATCACGAAGCGGTCGACGCCGAACTTCTCCTCGGCCTGGGCCAGCACTGCCGACCACGTGTCCATCAGCGCGCGACCATCGGCCACGCGCTCGTCGTCCACCAGGCCGGCCAGGTAGTCCCAGATCGGGACGGTGAACTCGGGCTGGCTGTCGGAGGCCTTCAGGACGTCCGGGTCGGGCTCGATGCCTGTGAACGCGGTGTCGAACACGCTCGCGCTGACGCCCTTGCCGGTGGCGAGGATCCGCAGTTCCTTCACGCAGGCAGGCCATGGATCTGCGCGTGTCGGAGCCGCCGCGAGCAGGCAGACGATCGCCAGCAGCCAGGCTGGCACGAAGCGCACCGGGACCATGCCGGCGGCGGCGTGGGTGCCGGCGAGGCCGGGGGCTGCAGGTCTGTCCGTGGTGCGCATCGTGTTCGTGGCTCCGTGCGGTGGGGCGCGCCCCGGGGTGGTGCGTAGCTGTCGATGTTCGCACGAGCGCCGTGCGAAGGGCGCTCGCATGCACTGTCAGGGCGCGACGCGCGTGCGCGGTGCGCGGCTATCGCGCGTCGATGGCATGCAACCTGCCTCCTGGGTTTGGGGTTCGCAGCCGATACAAGCGGAACAACGTACGAAGCGGCTGTCCGGAGTACATCCAGCACAGAGGGGGCGACATGAGCACGCAACGCAGGAAGTTCCTTGCACAGGGTCTGGCCGCTGGCGCCGTGGCGGGTACCGCCGTCATGCCGCGCGACGCCAGCGCGCAGTCCACGTTCAACTGGAAGATGACCAGCGCCTACCCGAAGGGTTCGCCCTTCTACATGGATGGCCCGGGCAGCGCCGTCGACCTGGCACGCCGCATCGAGGCGATGTCCAACGGCCGTATCCGCATCCAGGTGTTCGGCGCCGGAGAACTGATTCCGGCGTTCGAGGGCTTCGATGCGGTGCGCGCCGGCACCGTCGAGATGAACCATGCGAACAGCTATTTCTGGACTGGCCGTACGTTCGCCGCGCAGTACTTCACCGCAGTCCCGTTCGGCCTGAACTTCCAGGGCATGAACGGCTGGCTCTACGATGGCGGTGGCCAGCAGCTGTGGAACGAGGTGTACGCGCCGTTCGGCATGGTGGCCTTCCCCTGCGGCAATACCGGCGTGCAGATGACCGGCTGGTTCAAGCGCGAGATCAAGTCGGTGGCCGACCTCAAGGGCCTGAAGATGCGTATCCCGGGCCTGGCTGGCCAGGTCTATGCCACCCTCGGCGTCGACGTGCGCCTGCTGCCCGGCGGCGAGATCTTCCCGGCGCTCGAGCGCGGGGTGATCGATGCAGCCGAGTTCGTCGGCCCGTTCCTGGATCGCCGGCTGGGCCTGCAGAAGGCAGCGAAGTTCTACTACACCACGGGCTGGCACGAGACGGCTACCGTGTCCGAACTGCTGATCAACAAGGCGGCCTGGGACAAGCTGCCGCGTGACCTGCAGGCCGTGGTCGAGAATGCATCGGCCGCCTGCAACGTGATCAGCGAAGCCTGGTGCCAGCGCAACAATGCCGAGGCGATGGACGACCTGATCCGGAACCAGGGCGTGCAGGTGCGCACGCTGCCCGACGACGTGGTGAAGGCGCTGCGTGCCGCCAACGACAAGGTGCTGGCCGCCGCAGTGGCGAAGGACCCGGTCACTGCGAAGGTCCACAAGTCGTACATGGCCTTCAAGCAGAAGTACGACGCCTGGGCGGGTTACAGCGAAGCCATCTACCACAGCCGCATCCGCGGCAGCTGACCATGGTGGCCGAGCCCTCGCGCCCGGCCACGATCGGCACCCGCATCGACACCTTCACCGACCTGCTGGGTCGGTGGATGTCGTGGCTCGTGCTCGCGATCGTGCTGCTGATGGCATGCAATGTCTTGATGCGCTACCTGTTCGACACCGGATCGGTCTGGGCGCAGGAGCTGGAATGGCACCTGCTGGTGCCGGTCGTGCTGGTCGGCATGACCTACACGCTGCGCCATGGGGAACATGTGCGCTCCGACATCCTGTACTTCCGGTTCGCGCCGCGCACGCGCGCCGTGATCGACCTCGTGTCGGCGCTGCTGATCATCGCGATCGCGCTGCTGATCCTCTGGTTCTCGCTCCACTACGTGCAGCAATCCTTCGTGATCGACGAGAAATCTCCTGACCCGGGGGGGCTGCCGCACCGGTGGATCATCAAGGGCATGATGCCGATCGGCTTCGCGCTGCTGGCGCTGCAGGGCGTGGCGTGCGCGCTGGCCGCGCTGGACCGGCTGCGCGGCGCCGGGAGGGCGCACTGATGGACATGACCCTCGCCATCCTGATGCTGCTCGCGTTCTTCGCGATGCTGATGATCGGCATCCCGGTCGCGGTGACGCTGGCGACCACCGGCTTCGTGTTCGGCCTGCTCGGCTTCGGAACCTCGCTGTTCAACCTGGTGCCCGCGCGGGTGTTCGGCGTGGTGGCCAACTACCAGTGGCTGGCGATACCGCTGT
>JBILGF010000252.1:0-5207 GCA_044351195.1 Burkholderiales bacterium | reverse complement strand
TGATGCTGACGGTGGCAGTCAGCAGCAGCATCCGCAGCGTGGAAGACAGCGACATCGAAACTCCAGTGTTCGGTATGGGCAGTGTCGGGCGCCTGCGCCGTTCGATCTAACGGCCTGTCCCGGACGAACTTGAATGGCAGGCGACCTTCTGCCACTGATGGATCCGCCCGCTGATTTGCACCACCGCATGACGCAGGTTAACCTCGCGAAGCGTCAGGTGCTGCGGGACCGCCCGGCCTGCCGAACCGAGGGGCGACTGTGCAGCGAAGGTGCAGGAAGGGCATGCAGAAGGTGAGCGTGCGCACAATGGCTGCGATGCTCGCAATCGTCCTCGCAGGGTCCGTGGCGGCGGCGCAGCCTGTGCGCGCCGCGATTCCGTCGGCGCCCCCGGGGGTCGCGTTCGCGCCGGGCACGACGCCAATCGACCTCATCGACGATCGTAGCCGCCCGGTACACCTGGCCGCGCCCGCCCGACGCATCATCAGCCTGCTGCCCTCGCTGACAGAGATCATCTGCGCACTGGATGCCTGCGAACGACTGGTGGGTGTCGACCGTTTCTCGAACTGGCCGCCGCAGGTCGATCGCCTGCCGCGGCTCGGGGGGCTCGAGGACGCCCAGGTCGAGCGCATCGTGGCGCTGAAGCCCGACCTGGTGCTCGCCGCGGCCTCGGCGCGCGTGGTCGACCGGCTGGAGGCCTTGCGCATCCCGGTTCTCGCGCTGGAACCGAAGACGCTGGAAGGCACCCGCCGGGTGATCACGGCGGTGGCTGCGGCCATCGGAGAACCGGCGGCGGGAGAGGCACAGTGGCGCGCGATCTCGACGCGCATCGAGGCTGCAGCCCGCCGGGTGCCTGCCTCGATGCGTGGCCAGCGGGTGTACTTCGAGGTCTCATCGGCGCCGCATGCAGCCGGTGCCGGATCGTTCGTCGGCGACGTGCTGGCACTGCTGGGCATGGCGAACATCGTGCCCGCCTCGATGGGCGTGTTCCCGCGCCTGAACCCTGAACATGTGGTGCGCGCGCAACCGCAGTTGATCATCGGCAGCGAGGCGGCGCTGCGCGACATGCCGAAGCGGCCCGGCTGGGCGGCATTATCCGCGCTGCGCGAGCGGCGGACCTGCGCGTTCGCGCCCGCGGCCTACGACGTGCTGGTGCGTCCCGGCCCGCGCCTGGGCGAGGCCGCCGACCTGCTGGCCGATTGCCTGGCGGCGATCGAGAAGAACAGCCAGTGAGCGCCCTGGCTGGAAACGCGGCACGATCTGCGCTGGTGCTCGCCGGCGCGAGCGCGCTGCTGCTGCTCTCCGGCCTGGCCGCCAGCAGCGAAGGCTGGTCGTTCGCCTGGGCCGAGGAATGGATACTGCTGCGCGACATCCGCGCGCCACGCTCGGTGGGCGCGTGGCTTGCCGGTGCCCTGCTCGGCTTTGCCGGTGCGGTCGCGCAGGGCCTGTTCCGCAATCCGCTGGCCGATCCCTACCTGCTCGGCTCGGCGGCCGGTGCCGGCCTGGGCGTGACGCTGGTGCTGGCAGCCGGCAGCCTCGCCGGCACGTCGATCGGTCTGGCCAGTGCCAGCGTGCTGCTGCAGTTCGGGCTGGTCGGTGCCGCTTTCGTCGGTGCGCTGGCTGGGGTCACGCTGACCCTGCTGCTCTCGGGTGGCGCCGCTCGCCCGCTGTCGCTGCTGCTGTGCGGGGTGGTGGTCGGGGTACTGCTCGGCGCGCTGTCCGAACTGGTGATGCTCACCTCGCCCGAGGCGCTTCGCGGCAGGCAGGTCTTCATGCTCGGCACCACCGGCTTCCTGGGCTGGAACAGCGTGGCGGTGCTCGCCGGCGTGCTGGCCCTGGCGCTACCGGTCGCGCTGCGGGTGTCGCGTGCGCTCGATGCGCTGGTGCTGGGCGAAGCGAGCGCGGCCAGCCTCGGCGTGCCGCTGCCACAGGTACGCCTGCTGCTGGTCGCGCTGATGGCACTGGCCACCGGCGCCGCGGTCGCGCAGGCCGGCATGATCGCCTTCGTCGGGCTGGTCGCGCCGCACCTGGTGCGCCGTTGCGTGACCGTCGCGCACGGCCCGCTGCTTGCATTGTCGGCGCTGGCCGGAGGCGCGCTGCTGCTCGCCAGCGACATCGCCGCACGCGCGCTGGTCGCACCGCAGGAACTCCCGGTGGGCGTGCTCACCGCGGTGCTCGGTGGCATCTACCTGCTGGTGCTGCTGCGCAGGAGGCAGGCGTGAGCCCGCCGGCACCGGTACTGGCACCGGCACCGCTCGAGGCGACCGGCATCGGCGTCGTGCTGGGCGGAAAGTACGTGCTGGACGATGTCTCGATCGCGCTGCCCGCAGGGCGCTGGACGGCGATCATCGGACCCAACGGGGCCGGCAAGAGCACCCTGCTGTCGGTGCTGGCCGGCCTGCGCCATCCCGACCGCGGCAACGTGCGCATCGGTGGCGAACGGATCGAGACGCTCGCCGCGCGCGAGCGTGCGCGGCGCGTCGCCTGGCTCGCCCAGCAGGGCGAAGCCGATGGTGACCTCGCCGTGCGCGACATCGTTGCGCTCGGGCGGCTGCCGCACCAGGGCCTGTTCGGCGCGCCGGACGCGCATGACCGCCATGCGGTGGACCTCGCGCTCGAAGCCACTGGCGCGACGGCCTTCGCCGCGCGGCGGCTGGGCGAACTGTCCGGCGGCGAGCGCCAGCGCGCCCTGCTCGCGCGAGTGCTGGCGGTGCAGGCCCCGGTGGTGCTGCTCGACGAACCGACCACCCATCTCGACCCCCCGCACCAGCGAGCGGTGCTCTGCTGCATCACCGGGCTGGTCAGGCAGCACGCGGCCGTGGCGGTGGTGCTGCACGACCTCACGCTCGCGCTGGCAGCCGACCGCGTGGTCGTGATGGACCGCGGGCGTATTTGCGCCACAGGCAGCCCGGACGATCCTGAGCTCCATCAGGCACTGGCCGATGTGTTCGAGCAGGCCATCCGCGTCGAACGCATCGCAGCACGCGACGGCGTCCGATGGGTGGCGGTACCCTCGCCATGAGCGCACGCGTTGTCCCACTGGCCGGCGTGCTCTGCGCACTGTGGCTCGCAGGTTGCGCGACGGTCGAGCGTGCGCCCCAGCCCCGCGTCGACGATACGGCCAGCCAAAAGCTGATCGAGATCCAGGGTCAGCGCCAGCGTGCGGTCACGATCGCACTCCAGGAATGGCGGCTCTGGGGCCAGCCGAGGATCGACGCAGACGGCCGCGTGGCCAAGGGACGGGCCGCGGCAGCGGCGCACGACGAATACGAACCCGACTACACCAGTCGCGTGCTGATGTACTGGACGGTGATCCGCGGCAGCGATTACCCCGTGCAGCGGATGCGGCTCGCCGGCGGTTCGCTGCAGCCCTGGTCGGCGGTGTTCGTGTCCTTCCTGATGCATGCCGCGGGCGTGCCGCGCGACGTGTTCCCGCCCAGCCCGCGCCACTGGGACTACATCAAGCGCATCCATGACAACCCGGATCCCGCCGGCTTCGAAGCCCTGGATGCAACCACCACCGCACCCAGGGTGGGCGACCTCATCTGCGCGCCGCGTTCATGGACTGCGGGCGTGGTCACCCGGTTCGCCCAGATCGCGAGCGACGAAAGCCGGGGCACCTACCACTGCGACCTGGTGGTCAGGGTGTCGGCCGGCGTGCTGGGGGTGATTGGCGGCAACGTGCGCGACGCGGTCACATGGACCGACGTTCGGCTCGATGCCAACGGCCTGCTGCAGCCGACGCGAAGCCGCCCCTGGCTGGTGGTGCTGAGGAACAACCTGCCGTAGCGACCGTCCTCACCAGACCAGGCCCGCCACAGCAAGCGCGGCCACGGCAGCGAGCGCCCAGCCCATGCGCACCGAGCGCACCCGGTTGGCCTCGACGCGCTGCACGAGCAGCGTGTTCTGTTCGGCCAGCTGCTTGATCAGTTCGGCCGAGGACAGCAGCTGGTCATGCAGCTCGGAGACAGTGGACTCGAGCGAATCGACACGTGCCTGCAGCCCCTCGAGCGAGCCATCGCCGCGCGACTGCGCGCTCGCACCGCCGCCCACCGTCGTCTGCGCGGGCTGCCCGGCGACCGAGCTCCACAACTTCTTCGCACCGTCGGCCACCTTCGGCGCATTGCGGATGACCTCGCTCCACGGCACCGCCTGCAGTACGGTCAACCAGCTGATTGGCATGGGGAAGGCCCTTTCCGGTTCGTGCGGGACAGGCATTAGACCAGCGGATGGGAAAAACGGTTCGCATCGACATGCAACAGCCGCTCTGGTGCCGCCGCGTTAGACTCGCCCGAGAGGCTACCGCATGATTTCGGGCTGATTCAGGAGACACCATGGCATCGCTGAAAGGCAGGTTCTGCATCGTGACTGGCGCATCCACACCGCACGGCATCGGTAACACCATCGCCAAGCGGTTTGCCGAGGCAGGCGCTTCGGTATTCCTCGTGGCAGAGGGCACGAAGGAACAGCTCGAGGCCGCGCAGGCGGAATGCCGCGCCTGCCCGGACGCCGGCCGCATCGAGTACGCGATCCACGACCTGTCGCTCCCGGGCAACGCCGAGGCAATGATCGCCGATGCGCATGCGCGGTTCGGCCGCATCGATGTGCTGGTGAACAACGCCGGCATCCGCGCGCCCTACGACTTCGGCGACTACACCCGCGCGCAGTTCGACGCGGTGGTGGGCGTGAACATCGCGACGCCGTTCTTCGCCAGCCAGGCCGTGGTGCCGATCATGCGCGCCCAAGGGGGCGGGCGGATCATCCATATCGCCAGCCAGCTCGGCCATGTGACCTACGCGAAGCGCGCGCTCTACGGCCTGACCAAGGCCGCGCTGCTGCACCTCACCAAGTCGATGGCCTACGAACTGGGCAAGGACAACATCCAGGTGAACTCGGTGAGCCCCGGTCCGATCAAGACCCAGCCGCTGATCGACCGGCTGCGCACCGAGCCTGAAGAGATGTCCCGACGCATCAGCCAGTACGTGCCGCTGGGCCGACTGGGTGAACCCGGCGAGATCGCCGACGTCGTGCTGTTCCTGGCCACCGATGCGCCCGCGTTCCTGCAGGGCGAGGACATCTGCGTGGATGGCGGCTACATCAAGCACTGATGGCGGGTTCCGACGACAGTTCCGAAAACAGGCCCGGCAGCCACCCCGGCGATACGAAGGTCGATGCACGCCTGATGGCGCTCGAGGTCAAGGCGTCCTTTG
>JBILGF010000425.1:0-3106 GCA_044351195.1 Burkholderiales bacterium | reverse complement strand
GCTGAACCGGACGGTGGCACGACAGCAGCAGCAGCTGGAGTCGCTGGCGCGCGAGCTCGGGCGACTGCGGCGGCGGGTGGAGGAGATGGGCGAGCAGGACGGCGCGGGTGGGGGCGGGGCGCAGGAGGTGCCGCCGCATTACTGAGTGCCAGCGGTCCGTCGGACTTGAGTGGTCTCCAGCGATCCGCGCCTCCGCCGCAAAGGTAGACTAGGGTTGCTCCACAACTCGACAGGAATCCGCAGTGCCTTACCTCACCATCCGCGGCACCCGCCTGCACTACCTCGAAGCAGGCAGCGGCCATCCGATCGTCTGCTTCCATTCGACGCCGGCGAGCGCGCGTTTCTACCAGCCCCAGCTCGACCGGTTCTCCCCGGGCTATCGCGTCATCGCGTTCGACCTTCGCGGCCATGGCGATTCCGACAAGCCCGAGGGCAGCTATTCGATGGCGGACTTCCTGCGCGACTATGTCGAGATCTTCGACGTACTCGAGTTGCGAGACTTCGTGCTGGTCGGCTGCTCGGTCGGCGGCATCGTCGCGCAGCTCTATGCCTTGGAGCATGGCGACAACCTCAAGGGCCTGGTGCTGATCGGCTCGCCCTGCTCCCGCCGCGGCCGCGACGTGGCCGGGTTCCACCGCGCGGTGCGCGAACGGGGCTGGGAGACGGTGGCACGCGGCCTGGTCGACAAGCAGTTGCACGCGGACACGCCGCCCGAGGTCAAGGCATGGGCGGTGGCCGAGTACCTCAAGACGCCGCTGCATGTCCGGGCAGCGGAAGAGGAGGCCCTGCTGGCCGAGATCCACCATACCGATCGCGTGGGCGAGATCCGGGTGCCGACCCTGCTGGTCGCGGGCGTGGCCGAAGAGCGCGAGATCTTCGAACAGATGGAGTTCATGTCCACTCGCATCCCGGGCGCGGAATGGCACGTGATCGAAGGGGCCGCGCACATGCCGAACTTCGAGAAGCCGCAGGTATTCGATCCGCTCCTGCAGGCGTTCCTGTCACGCATCGGCTATCCGTCGCGCGAGGCCGGCTGATCCACGAACGTACCCGCCACCTTCTCCATACCCCTGCAACCACGGAAGTCATCGATGTCGACCCGACCCGCTTCGCCGCTCCTTCTGGCCCTGCTCCTCGCTACCGGCACCGCCTTCGCGCAGTCCTATCCTGCGCAGCCGATCCGCATCATCGTCCCCTTCCCGCCCGGCGGCACGGTCGATGTCACCGCCCGCGCGATCGGCCCGGCGCTGACGGAGATCCTCGGCCAGAACATGGTCATCGAGAACCGCGGCGGCGCGCAGGGCCTGATCGGCTCGGACTTCGTCGCCCGCGCGGCACCCAACGGCTACACCCTGCTGCTCGGCTCCAACAGTACGCTCAGCGTCGCGCCCAGCCTGCAGAAGAAGAGCCCGTATGATCCGGTGCGCGACTTCGCTCCGATCTCGCTGATCGGCATGACGCCGTTCGTGCTGGTCGTGCATCCCTCGGTCCCGGCCAGTTCGATGAAGGAGTTCATCGCGGTGGCGAAGCGCAAGCCGGAGACCTTCACGATGGGGTCGGGCGGCGTGGGCCACCTCGTCGGCGAGCTGTTCCAGACGATCACCGGCACGAAGTTCGTGCATGTGCCGTTCCAGGGCACAGGCCCGGCTGGCGCGGCCCTCATGGGGGGCCATGTCGACCTGCTGTTCGACCAGCTCGCCAACTCGGTCGGACAAATAAAGGCGGGCAAGTTCCGCCCGATCGCGATCAGCTCGGCCGCACGCTCGACGGTGCTGCCCGCGATACCGACGATGGCCGAGTCAGGCGTGAAGGGCTTCGAGGTTACCAGCATCACTGGCCTGCTTGCGCCAGCCGCGGCGCCGAAGGACGTGATCGGGCGCCTGAACGCGGCGGTGCACAAGGCGCTCGCACGCCCCGACGTACGCGAGCGCTTCGCCTCGATGGCCCTCGAGACGATCCCCGGCAGCCCGGAGCAGTTCGCCGCCTACATCAAGGAGGACCTCGCGCGCTGGACGAAGGTGGTGCGCGATGCCGGCATTCCGCTGAACTGATCCGTGGTGGAACGATCGTAGCCTTGTTGTATCGTGCCGGTGCGCGGGCTAGACTTTTGGTGCAGAAACACCAACGCACCACTGTGACCACCATGAGTCGTCTGACGATCACTCTTTCCGAAGCCCGCGAGCTGGTGAATCGTGCACGCGCGAGGGCCGCGCTCACGGAAACGGCCGCCCTTGAGATAGCTCGGCAGAACGTGAAGTCCGTCCGTCGCAAGCCGTGACGGTTTCGCTGCCAGGGATCATCGACACCAACGTGGTGGTCGCTGGCTTGCTCACTTCGAACGCGGCCTCTCCGGTTGCCAGGACTCTCGATGGAATGTTGTCGGCGTCGTTCGCCTGCGTCATTTCCGAGCAACTGCTTGCCGAATACCGCGCAGTACTCGTCCGCCCGCAGTTGCGGAAACTGCATGGCCTGTCGCTGGCCGAGGTAGATAGCCTCCTGACGGAGATGGCGCAGCACGCGATCGTTCTCCCACCCGGAAACGGACCAGCCGCCCCTGATCGCGGTGACCAGTTGCTCTGGGACCTGCTCGCTGTCCGTGCGGATCTGATCCTGGTAACCGGCGACAAGACCCTTCTTCGATCGCCAGACATGAATACTCGAGTCGTACCCCCCGTAGCTTTCTTCGACCGTCTCTGATCGGTACGCATGGCCGCCACCTCCGAACCGGGCACGACCGCCCACGCCCGGCGCATCGCCCGCTACTACGCATGGCTCGACCGGTTCGCGCCGCTGGCCGCGCATCGCGCCGAGACGGGCAGCGAGACCCAATCCATCCACCGCGCGCGGCGCGACCCGGAGGGCGGGCCACCCGGTCCGACCGTCATCCACCGTCTGATGCTCGAGGGCGTCGTGCTTCCCGCCGAGCCGCGCATCCTGGATGCGGGTTGCGGCTATGGCGCGACCGCCTTCGACCTGCAGCCGAAGATCGGCGGCCAGTGGCTGGGCATCACGCTGAGCCCGGTGCAGGTGCAGCGTGCTGGCGCCGAGGCGGGGCGGCGCAACCTCGATGGAAGGTTGCGCTTCGAGTGCCGCAGCTACGACGATC
>JBILGF010000131.1:0-7566 GCA_044351195.1 Burkholderiales bacterium | reverse complement strand
ACCGACCCGGGCCTTTTTGCAGTCTCGACGACAGTTGCAACGATCGCCAACATGCTGGATCTGGGTGCGACCGCAACCGGCACTACCGATGCGGCGGTGATCGATGCCGCGGTCAACGGCTGGTTCCGCACGCTCGATACCGGCGAGAAAGTGGTCAACGCGCCGACGGTGTTCTTCGGCAAGATCCGCTTCGGCACCTACACGCCGCTTGCACAGACCAACGCCTGCGTGCCGCCCGGACAGGGCCGGTCGAACGAGCTCGACCTGCTGGGTGCCTACACGCTCACGGTGAACAGCGTGCTGTCCCGCTTCGACCCGGGTGCCGTCAGCCGCAGCTATGGGTCGTCCGGCCAGCTCGTGGTGCTGCCCGGTGTTGCCGGGGGTGGGCGCCGGGTGTTCTTCGTGGCTGCGGCCGATGCCCGGCTGATCGGCAGCCAGCAGGCGGTGCTGGGTGTGGGGACCCGGGTCTACTGGTACACCAACACCCAGAACTGACCGCAGGCGGGCTGCCCGAACCACCCGGCAACGGGTGACCAGGGCAGCCCGGTTCGATCGGGGTTACGGTTACTGCGGCCAGACAGACATGCCATCTGGCAGCACTTCACGGCCACCGCGCGATATCAGGTCGGCGCCGTGCGTGAAGCTTCCACGGCCGCGAGCAGGTTCTTCGGCAGCGGGAAGGTCACATGTTCTTCGATGCCCGACTGCTCGACCACTTCCAGGTCGCCGAACGATCGCAACTGTTCGACCACTTCGCGCACCAGGACCTCGGGCGCGGAGGCACCGGCGGTGACCCCGATGCGCTCACGCCCCACCAGCCATTCCGCCTTCACTTCCACCGCACGATCGACCAGGTAGGCCGGGATTCCCGCATTGGCGGCGACTTCGCGCAGCCGGTTCGAGTTCGAACTGTTGGGTGATCCGACCACGATCATCAGGTCGCATTGCGCCGACAGCCGTTTCACCGCATCCTGGCGATTCTGCGTGGCGTAGCAGATGTCGTCCTTTTTCGGGCCGATGATCTTCGGGAACCGTCCGCTCAGCGCAAGCGTGATGCCGCGCGCATCGTCCACCGACAGCGTGGTCTGCGTGACATAGGCGAGGTTGTCCGGATCCGACACCGCCAGCCGGGCGACGTCTTCCACCGATTCGACCAGGTGCATGCCATCGCTCGCCTGGCCCATCGTGCCCTCGACCTCGGGATGTCCCCGGTGGCCGATCATCACGATCTCGCGCCCCTGCGCCCGCATCTTCGCCACCTCGACATGCACCTTGGTAACCAGCGGACACGTGGCATCGAACACGTTGACGCCGCGGCTCTCGGCCTCGCGCCTCACCTCGAGCGACACGCCATGCGCGCTGAACACCACGGTGCTGCCGCGCGGCACGGATTCGAGGTCTTCGACGAACACCGCACCCCGGGTGCGCAGATCGTCGACGACATACTTGTTGTGCACCACCTCGTGTCGGACATAGACGGGGGCGCCGTGGGCAACCAGCGCCTGCTCGACGATCTCGATCGCCCGGTCGACGCCTGCGCAGAAGCCGCGCGGGTTGGCCAGGATGACCTGCTTGGGCACGTTCGGTACTCCTTCGGACGATGGCGCCGATTATAGCTTCGGCACGCCCGGGTCAGAGGCGGTCGCCGTCCCGGCAACTGGCGCCTGACCCGGGCCGCAGTGGCGGGTCTCGGGCAGGAAGGCATCCCAGACCAGCAGCACCGCACCGATGCTGATCGCCGAATCGGCGACGTTGAATGCCGGCCAGTGGTAGCCGAGCACATGCACATCGAGGAAATCGATGACTGCACCCAGCCACAGGCGATCGATCAGGTTGCCGATCGCCCCCCCGAGGATCAACGTCAGCGCCGCGCAGAAGAGCAGCCGCTCAGGATGCCGGCGCAGCATCCAGACGATCCAGGCCGATGCGAGCAGCGCCACGCAGACGAAGAATTCGCGCTGCCAGCCCGACGCGCCGGCGAGGAAACTGAAGGCCGCCCCCGGGTTGTAGACCAGCACCAGGTTGAAGAATGGCGTGACCCGGATCACTTGTCCCGAGTCGAGCCACTGCAGGACCATCACCTTCACGATCTGGTCGACTACCACCAGCGCGAAGGCAGTCCCCAGCCAGTCCTTGAGGGTCCAGCGCGACAGCGCCGCGACCATGCGCGCGCGCATTGCGGGCCGGGCACGCTCGCTGCCATCGCGCTCAGGCATGGCGGCGTACCTCGCCGGGGCCGGAGAGATTGCCGGCACAGCGGCCGCAGATATCGGGATGCTCGGGGTCGCTGCCGATGTCGTCGCGATAGTGCCAGCAGCGCGCGCACTTGGTGCCGCTGCTCGCCACCGCCACGACGACGGGCTCGGTGCCATCGGCCGCGCGCACCACGCGCGCACCCGAGGTGATGAACACGAACCGCAGGTCGTCGCCCAGCGCATCGAGCGCAGCGAAGGCCTCACCCGCCACGTGCACTTCGACCTCCGCGGCAAGCCCGGAGCCGATGCTGCCCGCGCTGCGCAGCGCCTCGAGTTCCTTCAGCACGCGCGCGCGCACCTCGCGCACCGCCGCCCAGCGCGTCTCGAGTGCGGCGTCTGCCGGCACTTCGGGCACCGGCGTCCATGTGGTGGTGAACACGGTGGACTCCGGGTCGCGCATCAGGACCGCCCAGGCTTCCTCTGCCGTGAAGCTCAGCACTGGCGAGAACAGTTGCAGCAGCATGCGCGCGATCTCGTGCAGCGCGCTCTGTGCCGAACGGCGTGCGTGGGATCCGGGTGCGGTTGTGTAGAGGCGGTCTTTCAGGATGTCGAGGTAGAAGGCCCCGAGGTCTTCCGAGCAGAAGTGATGCAGGCGCTGCACGCCGAGGTGGAACTCGCAGCGCTCGTAGTCGGCCACCACCGCGACCCGCAGGCGCTCGAGCAGCACGGCGGCATAGCGGTCGATCTCCACGCGCTGCGGCATCGGCACGGCATGCAGCGCCGGATCGAAGTCGTCGACGTTGGCGAGCAGGAAGCGGATCGTGTTGCGCACCCGGCGATAGGACTCGACCACCCGCTTCAGGATCTCCTGCGAGATGGACAGTTCGCCCGAATAGTCGGTGGCTGCGATCCACAGGCGCAGCACGTCGGCGCCGAGCGAATCGACCACCTGCTGGGGCGCGACCACGTTGCCCTTCGACTTGCTCATCTTGCGCCCGGCACCGTCGACCACGAAGCCGTGGGTGAGCAGCGCCCGATAGGGAGGCGCACCGTTCATCATGCACGACACCAGCAGCGAGGAATGGAACCAGCCGCGGTGCTGGTCGGAGCCTTCCAGGTACAGATCGGCCGGGAACGAGGTCTCGGCCGGATGCGACCCCGGGCTTGCGCCGGCGGTGCGCGGCCCTCCGAGCACCGTCTGGTGCGTTGCACCGGAATCGAACCAGACGTCGAGGGTGTCCCTGATCTTCTCGTACCCGGCAGCATCGTCGCCGAGCAGGTCTTGCGCCTCGATCCGCTGCCAGGCCTCGATGCCGCCCTGCTCGACCGCCTTCGCCACCGTCTCGAGCAGTTCGGGCGTGCGCGGGTGCAGGGCACCGGTTTCACGATGCACGAAGAACGGCATGGGCACGCCCCACTGCCGCTGGCGCGACAGCGTCCAGTCGGGGCGGTTGGCGATCATCGCGTGCAGGCGCGCCTTGCCCCAGGCCGGGTAGAACCGGGTCGCCTCGATGCCGCGCAGCGCCGTGGCCCGCAACGACTCGGCCGGCCGGACGCCGCCGAACCCGGGCGCATCGTCCATGGCTGCGAACCACTGGGTGGTCGCGCGCAGGATCACCGGTGTCTTGTGCCGCCAACAGTGCATGTAGCTGTGCACATGCTTGCGATCTTCATGCAGCAGCGCACCGTTCTCGCGCAGCCGCTCGACGATCAGCGGGTTGGCCTTCCAGATCATCAGGCCACCGAACTCGTGCAGCGATGGCGCGTACTTGCCATCGCCCATCACCGGCCTGAGGATGTCGTCGTCCTTCATGCCGTAGCGCCGGCAGGCCTGGAAGTCTTCGACGCCGTAGGCGGGCGCCGCATGCACGATGCCGGTGCCGGTCTCGAGCGTCACGTAGCTGGCGAGGTAGACCGGGGACAGCCGGCTCGCGAACGGGTGTGCGAACGCGATGTTCTCGAGTGCTGCGCCAGGCGCGGTGGCGATCACCCGGCCTTCGAGGCCGTAGCGCTGCAGGTTGGCCTCGACACGGTCGGTGGCCAGGATCAGCAGCGACACGCCGGCATCGACCAGCGCATACGAGAATTCGGGATGCACGTTGAGCGCCTGGTTGGCGGGCAGCGTCCACGGGGTGGTGGTCCAGATCACGATCCGGCCCGGCTTGTCGGGCAGCGCCGGCAGGCCGAATGCCGCGGCAAGCTTCGCGGGCTCGGCGAACGGGAAGCCGACATCCACGGCCGTGTCGGTCCGGTCTTCGTACTCGATCTCGGCCTCGGCCAGCGCAGACCCGCAATCGAAGCACCAGTTGACCGGCTTCAGCCCGCGGTAGACATAGCCCTTCTCGAGCAGCACGCCCAGCGCGCGGATCTCGTCGGCCTCGTTGCGCGGGTTCATCGTGGTATAGGGATGGTCCCAGTCACCCAGCACACCCAGCCGGATGAAGTCCTTCTTCTGGCGCTCGACCTGCTCGGCCGCGTAGGCGCGTGCCAGCTTCTGCGTCTGCTCGGTGGGCAGGTTCTTGCCGTGGGTCTTCTCGATCTGCACCTCGATCGGCATGCCATGGCAGTCCCAGCCCGGCACGTAGGGGGCATCGAAGCCGGCCAGGGTGCGGCTCTTGACCACGATGTCCTTCAGCACCTTGTTCACCGCGTGACCGATGTGGATGTCGCCGTTGGCGTAGGGCGGACCATCGTGCAGGGTGAACCGCGGACGGCCGAGGCTCGCCTCGCGGATGCGCTGGTACAGGCCGCGCTGCTGCCAGGCGGCCAGCATCGCCGGCTCGCGCCTGGCCAGATCGCCACGCATCGCGAACGCGGTGTCGGGAAGGTTCAGCGTCTTCCGGTAATCGGCCTTGTCGCCCCGGGCACCGCCATCGCCGCTGGCGCGGTCGCTTCGTTTTTCTTCGTTCATCTCGCCATCACATCAGGTTTGCCGCAGCGAGCCAGGCACGTGCCTGCCCGCAATCGATACCGATCTGCCGGATCAGCGCCGGCAGGCCGTCGTACCTGGCCTCATCGCGCAGCTTGTGCAGGAACTCGACCCTGACCGGGCTGCCATACACCTCGCGCGCGAAGTCGAACAGGTGCACTTCGAGCGTCGTGCGCCCGTTGGCCTTGACCGTCGGCCGCACGCCGAGGCTGGCCACCCCCGGCAACCGGTGCTCGGACAGGCCGGATACGGTGACCGCGAAGATGCCCGCCAGCGGCAGCTGCGCGCGCGGCACCCACACGTTGGCCGTGGGGAAGCCGAGCTCGCGTCCGAGCTTGTCGCCGTGCACGACGCGGCCGCTGATGGCATAGGGCGCCCCGAGCAGTGCTTCGGCCAGCCGCATGTCGCCTGCGGACAGCGCCTCGCGCACGGCGGTGCTGGACACCCGCAGACCGTCGACGCGGAAACTGGACAGGGCCTCGAGTTCTAAGGCCAGGGGCGTGCCGGCGCGCGCTTCGGCGGCCGCACGCAGAGAGGCGACATCGCCCGCGCGGCGTGCCCCGAAGCGGAAATCGTCGCCGATCAGGATCCACCGGGCGCCGAGCCCGCGCACCAGGATACGGTCGATGAACTCCTCGGGCAGCATCTGCGCGAGCCGGTAGTCGAACCGGCACACATGCACCTGGTCGACCCCGCAATCGGCCAGCAACCGCAACTTGTCGCGCAGCCCGGTCAGCCGCAGCGGCGCCCGGTCGGGCGCGAAGAACTCGCGCGGATGCGGCTCGAAGGTGAGCACCGCGGCGGGAAGACCCCGAACGTCGGCCGCATCGCGCAGGCGACGCAGCATCTCGCGGTGACCCAGATGCACACCATCGAAATTGCCGATGGTCAGCGCAACCGGACACGCGGCAGTCGAAGGGAGGGATCGGAAGACTCGCATGGCGCAGTAAGCCCCTGAATCATAGCCGGTTTCGGAGGGTCGCCGGAAACAGCCCGGACAGCGCGCGCAATCCCTCCGTCCGGGCCTTCCGCAGGCAGGTCAGGATCAGTCGTTTTCGCGACTGATAACCGATCATTAGACGACGTTGTGCCATTTTTTGACGAACATGACACCTGCTTCGTGTACTCTTCCGCATCCGCCTGCCGTGACTGCATGATGCCTGATCACACGCCCACGCCCGAGCCCGAGGCGCCTGCCCCGCACGCAGCCGCCGCCGATGACGGCCTGATCGGCGCCAGCCTGCGCCGGGTCCGCGGACTGTGGGCCCGGCTCGCCCGCTCGGTCGACGAGATCGGCCAGCCGCCAGGCGGCGGCCTGAGCCGGCGTTCCCTCGAGAAGATCCGCGAGACCCTGAACGAATGCGCGATCGAGCGCGGCGGTGAAGCGTCGGCACGCACCCGTGCGGCACAGATCGGCGATGCCTACCTGCGGCTGGACGAGACACGCCGGCTCGACGTGCTGCGCCTGCTCGCCACCGACTTCGGTGCCGACCGCGACCGGATCGACACGGCGGTGTCCGAGTGGCAGCGCTCGCTCGACGGCCCCGCCCGGCAACTGGCCGAGGTGGAACTGCGCGAGGCGGTACGAACGCGCCGCAACGTGATCCTGCGCCAGTTCAATGCGCTGCCGGCAGGCACCAAGTTCCTGGTCGACCTGCGCGCCGACGTGCTGCGCCAGCTGCCGCGCGAGCCAGCGCTCGCGGCACTGGACCGCGACCTCGAACTGCTGCTGCAGAGCTGGTTCGACGTGGGCTTCCTGTCGCTCGAACAGATCACCTGGGATTCACCCGCGTCGATGCTCGAGAAGCTGATCGCCTATGAAGCGGTGCACGAGATCCGCTCGTGGAACGACCTGCGCAACCGGCTCGACTCCGATCGGCGCTGCTATGCGTTCTTCCATCCACGCATGCCGCTCGAACCGCTCATCTTCGTCGAGGTCGCGCTCACCCGGGGCCTGTCCGACAACGTGCAGGTGCTGCTCGACGAGACGCGGCGCGAGTTCGATCCGCGCGAGGCCGACACCGCGATGTTCTATTCGATCTCGAACACCCAGGTCGGGCTGCGCGGGGTGAGCTTCGGCAACTTCCTGATCAAGCGGGTGGTGTCGGCGCTGCAGCGCGACCTGCCCCAGCTGCGCCAGTTCTCGACGCTGTCGCCGATCCCCGTGTTCCGCAGCTGGCTGCGCAAGGCCGGCGATGCCCCGATCGTCTCCGGCGTGCGCGAGCGCGAGCTCAAGCTGTTCGAGGCAACCTTCCATGAGCGCCTGGGCGCAGCTTCGCTCAACCGCGCGATCGACCTGGTCGCCCGCGCCAACGACGCGACGATGTCCGAACTGCTCAAGCCGTTCGTGCTGCACGCCGTCGCGCATTACCTGTCGCAGGCCAGGTCGGGAGATCGTCCGCATTGCCCGGTGGCACGCTTCCACCTGTCCAACGGGGCCCG
>JBILGF010000102.1:0-8402 GCA_044351195.1 Burkholderiales bacterium | reverse complement strand
TCGACAGTGACATGCACACCGAGCCAGTCGCTGCGGGCGACCGGATAGACCAGGCGCGAGAAGGGGGGCTTTCCCGACAGCGCGAAATAGTGGCCGATCGCGTAGTGGGTTTTCGGAACCGTGTGTGCAGGAACGCCCGAGATGCGCGCGGCAAGCTGCGGGGCGGTCAGTCCGGCCGCATTGATCACCGTGCCGCAGTCGATCGACATCGGATCGCTGCCACCGACATCGAGCGTGATGAAGTCGCCGTGCGCACGTCCGCCTTCCACCGGGCTGTTGAACACGCAGGTCGCACCGGCGTTCTCGGCATCGCCCTGCAGCGCGAGCATCAGTGAATGGCTGTCGATGATGCCCGAGGATGGGGAATGCACGGCCGCCGCGAAGATCACCTCGGGCTCCATCTCGCGCGCCTCTTCGGCCGACACCCAGCGCAGGCCCTCGACGCCGTTCAGTTCAGCCTGCGCCTTGTACTTCGCCAGCTGCGGCGTCTGGTCTTCATGGGTAGCCACGATCAGCTTGCCGATGCGCTGGTGCGGGATGCTGCGCTCGCGGCAGTAGCGGTAGAGCTTGTGGCGCCCCTGCACGCAGACCTGCGCCTTCAGCGAGCCCGGTGGATAGTAGATGCCGGCATGGATCACCTCTGAATTGCGCGAGCTCGCGCCGTTGCCGATACCTTCAGTGGCTTCGAGCACCAGCACCTCGCGCCCCGCCATCGCCAGCCGGCGGGCGATCGCCAACCCCACCACGCCGGCCCCGACCACCACGCAATCGACCCGCTCTGCCATCCGCTTCGTCCTTGACGCCTGCTTCGATCGTTCGAGTGTAAGGCAAAATCCCGGCATGACTTCCGCATCCGGATCCGCCTGGGACGCCCGCTTCGCACGGCGTTCGCCGATGTTCGAGCCGTATCTGCGCGTGGCGGCCGGCTGGGAGGCTTCCACCACGTTCCCTGCCCGCGGCGCGCTAGCCGAGACGCTGGCCACCTGGGGGCCGGTGACCAACGCCGCCGGACGCCCGCTCGTGCCCGGGGCACCCCTTGGCGCGGGCGGTGCACGCGCCTACGAACGCGCCGTCTGGTCCGATGCCGTACTCGGCCTGCGTGACCACGACTGGCATGACCTGATGAATCTGCTGGTCTGGTGCGTGTTTCCGGCGACCAAGGCGCGCCTCAATGCCGGGCATGTCGAGGAGGCCGACGGCAACGGCGGCAGTGGTGGCAGTGGCGGGCGCAGCGCGCGCCGCGACGCGCTCACCCTGTTCGACGAGAACGGCCTGCTGGTGGCGAGCGCCGATCCGTCGCTTGAACGCCTGCTGCGCACCTTCCGCTGGCGCGAACTGTTCGTCGAGCGGCGTGCCGACGTGTCGCGCGCGATGCGCTTCCTGGTGGTCGGACACGGCCTGCTGGACAAGTCGCGTGCGCCGTTCATCGGCCTGACCGCGCACGCGCTGGTGCTGCAGGTACAACCCGCACTGCTCGAACGACCGGCCGCGTCGCTGGCTGCGTGCCTCGACGACCGGCTCGCATGCGCGGTCGACGGGCTTGCCGGTACACGCGCACTGGCGCCGGTTCCGGTGCTCGGCATCCCGGGCTGGTGGCCAGCGAACGAGATGCCGGCGTTCTATGACGACACCCGCTACTTCAGGCCCGGGCGGCAATCATGAGCCGGCGCCGTCCTGCAGCGGCGGCGTTGCGCCGCGCGACCGGCGCCAGCTAGCCGACGTCCAGAACGATCTTGCCGATGTGCGCGCTGGTCTCCATCAGGGCATGCGCCTCCGCAGCGCGCGCCAGCGGGAAGGTGGCATGGATCACCGGTCGCACCTTGCCCGCTGCGATCAGCGGCCAGACCTCGCGTTCGAGCGAGGCGGCCACCGCCGCCTTGAATGCGTTGTCGCGCGGCCGCAGCGTCGATCCGGTCATGGTCAGACGGCGGCGCATCAGTTCGTTCAGGTCGACCGTCGCCTTCATGCCGCCGAGGAAGGCGATGAACACCAGCCGCCCGCCGTCTGCCAGCGATTTCAGTTCCTTGCCGACATAGTCACCGCCGACCATGTCGAGGATCACGTCCACGCCGCGTCCGCCGGTGGCTTCCTTGACCACGGCCTCGAAATCCTCGGTCCGGTAGTTGATCGCGCGGGTCGCGCCGATCTTCACGCAGGCCGCGCATTTCTCGTCGCTGCCGGCGGTGGCGAACACGACATGGCCGCGGGCGGCGGCGATCTGGATCGCGGTCGTGCCGATGCCGCTCGAGCCGCCCTGCACCATGAATGACTCGCCCGCAGCGAGCTGTCCGCGGTCGAACACGTTGCTCCACACGGTGAAGAAGGTCTCGGGCACTGCCGCAGCTTCGATCATCGACAGCCCGGCGGGCACCGGCAGCACGCTGCCGGCGGGTGCCAGGCAGTAGCTCGCGTAGCCGCCGCCATTGGTGAGCGCACAGACACGGTCGCCCACTTTCCAGCGGGTGACGTCCGCCGCGACGGCCGCGATGATGCCGGCCACTTCCAGGCCGGGCAGGTCGCTTGCACCGGGCGGCACCGGATAGCGGCCCATCCGCTGCAGCACGTCGGGCCGGTTCACGCCGGCCGCGTGTACCTGGATCAGGACTTCGCCGTCGGCGGGCACCGGCATCGGCCGGCGCGCAGGCTGCAGGACTTCAGGCTTGCCGGGCGCGGTGATCTCGATGCAGTCGAACTCGGCGGGCAGTGTGGGGGCAGATGCAGTCATCGGAATCGGACTCGGTCGGAAATGTCGGGATGGGAGAGGCGGATCGAAGGTCGGCACCGGGCGTGCACACGCTGCACGCCCGTTTCCGGTGCACGGTGCTAGCGAGGCAGGCTTGCACGCACCGCTTCGGAACGGTCCCAGAAATTCGGCAGCTGGGTATTGGAATAGCCGGAGACAAACGGCTTGCGCACGCCGGTTTCGGGTTCGTACACATGGCGGCTGACCGCACCGATGTTCGCGCCGTACACATGGATGCTGACCGACGGGCGGTCGGGTAGCGCATTGGCCACTTCGTGGATATCGCCGTCGTGGGGCGAGAGCAGGTCGACCTGTCCGGCTTCCAGCCGGTAGATGTCGCCCGCGATCAGCGGTTCGCCCTCGCCAGCGAGGGCATGGCGCCGGGTCTGCTCGACCCCGCGCAGCACGCCGACCATTCCCCAGGTGCAGTGGTCATGCACCGGCGTGCGCTGACCCGGGCCCCAGACGAAACTCACCACCGAGAACCGCTCGAGCGCATCGCAGTGGAGCAGGTACTGCTGGTAGTACTTCGGATGCGGGCGCGCGGTTTCTTCGGGCAGCCAATCGTCCGTTGCGATCAGCCGGGCGAGCAGGCCCGCGCCGCGTTCGAGCAGCATCGCCTCGTCGGGTATGGCTGCCCCGGCGCCGGCCTCGACGAGCCGGGTGAAGTCTGCGACGAAGGTGCGGAATCGCTGGTAGTTCTTCATGATGCGCCTCGCACGTCTGGCCCGGAGAGCGTGAATGGTAACGCCCGACGAGGGCCCGGTGGGATGCAGCGGCCATCGGGATGCACGACCGGTTCATGGAATACGCTAACGTGCCGGGCACGCTCGGCAGCACGCCGGGCACGTTCGCCGACGAGATCGGGATACTCGGCTGCACCGGAATCGAGGCACTCGAGCGGGCCCAGGTCCAAGCCTCTGGCTGGCTTGAAAGGTAAGGGAAAGGTACGGTGCGGATACTCCGTGCCGCGTCACACCGTACGGGTGACGGTGTGCACCGGACCGACGCGGACAGGCCGTGCCGGTGCGCCGGACGATTCGATCGTGGCCCCGTTCTTGCCTGTATCGGTCGGTCGCCAACCCGACGCGAACACGTGCGATTTTCTCGCTGCAACGCAACATCGAAAGGTGGAAATACCTCTAGCCGAGCCCCGGCCTACCTGTGGTAACGTTGCGCACTTTTCGCGATGGCGCCTTGCGCCACGACGTCGTCCAGCGGTATCAGCAAGGGGTGCAGACGCTGCCGCAGGATGATGGGCGATACGATTGTCCTGACACGTTGGCGAGGCCGCTCCCGGCCCGAAAAACACGGCCGGCCTTCCTCGTCGGGCGATTCGAAAATATCAGGTTGCAGGGGTTGCGCCGATCGGCATCCGAGGTTGCCGATCGACGGCAGAGGATCCCGATCCGAGCAACGCAACGACCGTCGCGTTTCCGAATGTCGCAAAAGCAAATCAAGTAACGGAGGGAGCATATGGGTACGTTCAAATTCCGGTCCTACAGTCAGGATCTCTGGGCCGGCCTGATGTTCATGGGTCTCGGCATGCTGGCGGTCTACCTGTCGGTCGACTACCCGCTCGGCAAGGCCATGCGCATGGGTCCGGGTTACTTCCCGACCTACCTGGGCTACATCATGACGTTCATCGGCCTGATTATCGGCGGGCGTTCGTTCTTCCTCGAGCCCACGCCGGAAGAGCGCACCACGAAATGGGCGCTGGTGCCCCTGACGCTGATGCCGCTGTCGGTGGTGGTGTTCGCGGTCGTGGTCGATACCCTCGGCCTGGTGGCTGCGGTGCTGCTGCTGCTGGTGCTTGCCAACGCGTCGGTGAAGAACTTCCGGCCGGTCGAGAACCTCGTCAATTTCCTGGTGCTGCTCGCCATCGCAGTCTTCGTGTTCCAGCGCTGGCTGGGCGTTCCCTTCAACACGTTCTGGCAAGACAGTTTCGGCAAGGCGCTCGCGGATTTCCTGCGCATGATATCCGCTCCGCTTCGATTGATCTTCGGGAGCTGATCACATGGAATTCATCACGGATATCTTCGGCAACCTGATCATGGGTTTCGGGGTTGCACTCAGCCTCGACAACCTGATGTATGCCTTCGTCGGCTGCCTGCTCGGTACCCTGGTCGGGATCCTGCCCGGTATCGGCCCGGTCGCCGCGATCGCGTTGCTGCTGCCCACCACCTTCGCGCTGCCCCCGGTCGGTTCGATGATCATGCTGGCCGGCATCTACTACGGGTCGCAGTACGGCGGTTCGACCACGGCGATCCTGGTCAACCTGCCGGGCGAGTCGTCTTCGGTGGTGACCTGTATGGACGGCCACGCCATGGCCAAGAACGGGCGTGCCGGCCATGCGCTGGCGATCTCCGCGATCGGTTCGTTCTTCGCCGGTACGGTCTGTACGCTGATCATCGCGTTTGCCGCACCGCCGCTGGCCGAGGTGGCGCTGAAGTTCGGTGCCCCCGAGTATTTCTCGCTGATGACTTTCGGCCTGATCGCCTCTGCCGTTCTGGCACGCGGCTCGCTCCTCAAGGCACTGGGGATGATCGTCGTCGGCCTGCTGTTCGGCATTGTCGGTACCGACGTCAACTCGGGCATGTCACGCTTCACCTTCGGCATGCCGGGGCTGTCCGATGGCATCGGCTTCGTGGTGATCGCCATGGCGTTCTTCGGCCTGGGCGAGATCATCAAGAACCTCGAGACGCCCGACGACCAGCGCCAGGTGTTCACCGACAAGGTTGCCGGCCTGATGCCGCGCTGGGTCGATGTCAAGCAGTCGGCAGGTGCCATCATTCGCGGTACCTCGATCGGTGCGTTCTTCGGCATCCTGCCGGGCACGGGCCCGCTGGTGTCGGCTTTCGCGAGCTACGCGATCGAGAAGAAGATCGCAAAGGACAACTCGCAGTTCGGTTACGGTGACATCCGTGGCGTGGCGGGTCCCGAGTCAGCGAACAACGCCGCCGCCCAGACGGCCTTCATCCCGACGCTGACGCTTGGCATCCCGGGCTCGGGAACGATGGCACTGATGCTCGGGGCCCTGATGATCCAGGGCATCGCCCCGGGTCCGCAGGTGATGACCGCGCGTCCGGACCTGTTCTGGGGCCTGATCGCTTCAATGTGGATCGGCAACCTGATGCTGGTCATCCTGAACCTGCCGCTGATCGGTCTCTGGGTGCAGTTGCTGAGGGTTCCGTACCGCATGCTGTTCCCGGCGATCCTGATGTTCATGTGTATCGGCACCTACAGCCTGAACAACAGCATCCAGGATCCGCTGCTGATGGCCTTCTTCGGTATCGTCGGTTACGCGTTCATGAAGTTCGGCTGCGAACCTGCACCGATGCTGCTGGGCTTCATCCTCGGGCCGCTGATGGAAGAGAACCTGCGCCGTGCGCTGCTGATCTCGCGGGGCGACCCGACGGTCTTCTTCACGCGTCCGATCAGCCTGGCGTTCCTGGTGCTGGCCGCCGCATCGCTGCTGATCGTCGTCCTTCCCGCGGTCCGGAAGAAACGCGATGAGGCATTCCAGGGCGAAGACTAGGTCCTGTTGCCTCCCAGGCAACGAAGAAACCCGGAGCTCGCGAGACCTCCGGGTTTTTTCTTTTGCGCGTGGCCGGTATGGATTTCCGGCCGCGCGTTGCAGGGCGCGGACGACGCCCGATTACAATGGGTTGCTGGACAGGAGGATAAGATCATGAAACCACGTTGCCCTGAATCGGCGCCTGACGCAGTCATTCCCGCCAGAAGCGAGAGGTTCCGCCCGCGCGCTGGTGCAATCGTCTCGAAGGGTGCGATCGGTGCGATGCTGGCAGTCCTGGCGGCACCGACGATCGCCCAGGTCGCAGGTACGGCACAGGCCTGGCCCAGCCGTCCGCTGCGCATGATCGTCGCATCACCCCCGGGCGGTCCGTCAGACCTGCTGGCAAGGCTGGTGGGTCCGCAGTTGACCCAGGCATCGGGCCAGCCAGTGATCATCGACCATCGCTCCGGCGCCAACGGCATGATCGCCGGGGAACTCACCGCGAAAGCCGAACCCGATGGCCACACCTTTTTGCTGGCGAACGCGGGGTTCGTGATCAACAGCGTGCTGTACTCGAAGGTGCCTTACGATCCGATCGGCCAGTTCGCGCCGATCTCGCTGGCGATTGCGGTACCCAACATCCTCGTCGTGCATCCGTCGGTACAGGCGAAGACCGTGTCCGAACTGGTGGCACTGGCGAGGGCCAGGCCGGGGTCCATTGCCTTTGCTTCGGCTGGTAGCGGCAGTTCCGGGCATCTGGCACTGGCACTGTTCCAGCAATTGTCCGGCACCGAAATGATCCATGTCCCGTTCAAGGGCGGCGGGCCCGCACTCGCGGATGTGATGGGCGGACAGAGCCAGGCACTGTTCAGCATCTCGGTGACGTCTACCCCGATCATCAGGGCCGGGCGGGTACGGCCGCTGGCAGTGACCAGCCTCAAGCGGCTTTCCAGCTTCCCTGACCTGCCCACGGTGTCCGAGTCGGGGTACAAGGGGTATGAGGTGACCGGTTGGTTCGGATTCGTCGCGCCGGTGAAGACGCCGCGCAGCGTGATCGAGCGGCTGAACACAGCCGTGGTGGTCTCGGTGAAGATGCCTGAACTGCAGGAGCGCCTGGGCAGCCAGGGTGCAGAGCTGATCGGAAGCACGCCGGAGACCTTCGGCGCCTATCTCAAGAGTGAGCAGGCGAAGTGGGGCAAGGTGATCCGGCAAGCCGGCATCAAGGCAGACTAGTACGGTCGCGCTTCCGGCGCGACCTCTTCGAAAGGAACTCACTTGGCAAGAGCAAAGGGTATCCGGCAGGTCGCCTGGCATGACTGTCCTGGCGGCGGGCAGGTAGTGGTCGAGAATGGTTTCGCCTACATCGGACACATGCGCAATCCGCATGGCACGTCGATCGTCGACGTACGCGATCCGCGCCATCCGAAGCGGGTCGCAGAGCTGTCGATGCCGCCGGCCACCCATTCGCACAAGGTACGCATCGGCAACGGCATCATGCTCACCAACCGCGAAACCCTGTCGAGTCGGGCGGTGCGCGACGAAAAGCTCCCCGACGGTTACCGAGGCGGCATCAGCATCCACGACATCAGCGATCCATCGAGGCCGAGACACATCCTCGACTGGGACTGCACGCACGTGCCCGATGGCGGGCCGGCCAGTGGCGTGCACCGTTTCGATTTCGATGGTCGCTATGCCTACCTGTCGCCGACGATGGATGGCTATGCCGGCAACATCATGCTCGTGCTCGACCTGATCGACCCGGCCAGGCCGGTCGAGGTCTGTCGCTGGTGGGTGCCCGGGCAGTGGGCGGCCGGTGGCGAGACGCCGAGCTGGGACGGCTGGGCGCATCGCTGCCACCATGCACTGCGCTACGACAACCGCCTCTACACCAGCCTCTGGCATGGCGGGTTTGCAATCCTCGATATCGACGACCTGTCGAAGCCGAGGTTCATCTCCGGCCTCGACTGGAGCCCGCCATTCCCGTGGCCGACGCACAGCGCGGTGAAGGTGCCGTTCAAGATCGATGGCCGCGACATGCTGATCGTCGCCGACGAGGACGTTGCCCGGATGCCCGGCTGCCCGCCTTACCCGGCGGCCTTCCTGTGGATGGTCGACGTCACCGACGAGAAGCATCCGGTGCAG
>JBILGF010000101.1:0-8403 GCA_044351195.1 Burkholderiales bacterium | reverse complement strand
CGCCAGCGACCGCCCATCTCGACCAGCGCCGGCGCCGGCAGCGCATCGAACTTCACGTTACCGGTAACGGTCATTGCCGGCGCACCGAGTGCACGCAACCGGCTGGCATCGTCGGCGCCCTGCGCAAGGATGCCGGACAGCCCGCGCAGCGCGTCGGCAGTGAGGCCGGGAAAGCGCCGGTAGCGCGCGGCCGAACGCTCGGACAACCGGGCGTTGACCAGGTACAGCGGCACGCCCGAGCGCTGGCAGCGCGAGATCAGGTTCGGCCACAGCTCGGTCTCCATGATCACCCCGATATCGGGGCGGAAACGGTCGAGGAAACGCTGCACCGCAAACGGGAAATCGTAGGGCAGGTAGACCGACTGCACGCGCTCGCCGAACAGTTCCCGCGCGGTTGCGCGCCCGGTCGGCGTCATGTGGGTCAGCAGGAAGCGCGCCTCGGGCACCTGCGCGCGCAGCGCGTCGATGACCGGCCGCGCCGCCTGAGTCTCGCCGACCGACACCGCATGCAGCCAGAACAGCACAGGCCGCGCCTCGGGCCGAGGCACCCCTGGCGCGGCATCGGCCGGATAGCGCCCGAACCGTTCGCCCAGGTGGTGCAGGTATTCGGGCTGGCGCCGCGCGCGCAGCGCCAGGCGCGCCAGCACGAACGGCGCGGCCAGCCACAGGCCGAGCGTGTACAGACGCCGGCGGACAGCGCCGCGCGCCGCCCAGGCTGCAGGCGCTGCGCCGGGATCGACCGATGCCGTCATGCCCCTGACCCCGCGCTGAGCCGGGACACCGCCGACAGCACCTCGCCGGGATCGGGCACGATCGACACGCCGCCGAGGTTCAGGCCCACCGATGCGGGATACAGCCCGTTACGCGCCGGGTCGGTCGCCACATAGATGCCGATGCAACGCACGCCCACCGCCGAAGCCAGATGCAACAGCCCGGTGTCGACGCCGACCACCACGCGCGCCTGCGCCATGCCCTGCGCGAGGTCGGTCAGGCCGGTGCGCGCCGGAACCCGGGCGCCGGGGATCGACAGCGCAAGCCGCTCTGCGCGCTCGCGCTCCACGGCCGAGCCCCAGGGCAGTACGGCGCGCAAGCCCATCCGGTCGTGCAGCTCCCGACCGAGCGCGACCCACGAAGGCTCGGGCCACAGCTTCTCGGCCCGCGCCGTCGCATGCAGGAACACGGCGAACGGCGAACGGGAATCCCAGTCGGCCGGAAGCACCGTGGCGCCGGCAGCCTCGCTACCCCCGCGCAACTGCAGCCCGTACGAGGGCGGCCCGGACAGCAGGTATCCGGCCGCCATCGCCACCAGTTGCCGGTTGCGCTCCAGGGCATGCAGCATGCGCGGCACCGGGTACAGCCGCTGGTAGAAGCGGGTAGCCAGCGACTCGCGCACGCTCGCCCGGTCGAAGCCGGCGCGCGGCCCGCTCGCCAGGCGCGCGAGCAGGGCGCTCTTCAGCAGGCCCTGGGTATCCACCACCAGGTCGTACGGATGCGCCGACAGCCGCGTGCGCATCGCGTGCCAGCCGGCACGGCTGTCCGCCGCCCAGGGCCGCGAGCGCCAGCGACGCAGGGCACAGGGGATCACGTCGCGCACGCCCGGGTGCAGCGCCGGCACTTCCGCGAAAGCCTGCTCGACCAGCCAGTCGACCTGCACGCCCGGCAGTGCACGATGCAGGTCATCGACCACCGGCAGGTTGTGCACGACATCGCCGAGCGACGAGGTCTTCACCAGCAGCACGCTGCGCAGCGGTGGGCAGGACACGAGGGAAGGGGCGGACACGAAGAAACACCGGAAGTGACGATCAGCCTAGAATATCGGCATGACTGCAATCATGCTCGAATACACCGCGCAGCGATGAAGATCCTGCTCACCGGATGCGCCGGCTTCATCGGCATGCACACCTGCGAACGCCTGCTCGCCCGGGGCGATGAAGTCGTCGGCGTCGACAACCTCAACGACTATTACGACCCCGCCCTGAAGCAAGCGCGGCTCGCCCGGCTGCTCGGCCATCCGTCCTTCCGCTTCGAGCGGCTCGACATCGCCGAGGCGGGCGCACTCGACCAGGTCTTCGCCACACACCGCCCGCAGCGCGTGGTGAACCTGGCCGCCCAGGCCGGCGTGCGCTATTCGCTGAAGAATCCGCAGGCCTATGTCGCCAGCAACCTGACCGGCTTCGTGAACGTGCTCGAGGCCTGCCGGCACCACGCGGTCGAGCACCTGGTCTATGCCAGCAGCTCCAGCGTCTACGGCCACAACACCGACCTGCCGTTCCGGGTCGAACAGGACGTCGACCATCCGGTCAGCCTGTATGCGGCGACCAAGAAGTCGAACGAGCTGATGGCGCACTGCTACAGCCACCTGTTCCGGCTGCCGACCACCGGGCTGCGCTTCTTCACCGTCTATGGCCCCTGGGGCCGGCCCGACATGGCGTTGTGGCTGTTCACCCGCGCGATCCTCGACGGCAAGCCGATCGACGTGTTCAACGAGGGACGCATGCGGCGCGACTTCACCTACATCGACGACATCGTCGAGGGCGTGGTGCGGGTGATCGACCATGTCGCGACGCCCGACCCGGCGTATGACCGGCGTACGCCGAACGCGGCGGTGAGCGATGCGCCCTACCGGCTCTACAACATCGGCAACCAGAACCCGGTGCAGCTGCTCGATTTCATCGCGGCGATCGAGGACGCCCTCGGCCGCAAGGCGGTGCGCAACCTGCTGCCGATGCAGCCGGGCGATGTCGAGGCGACCTTCGCCGACGTATCCGCACTCGACAAGGCGGTGGGTTTCAAGCCGGCGACGCCCATCGAAGTCGGCGTGCGGCGGTTCGTGGAGTGGTATCGCGGGTGGAGCGCCCGGTGACCGGGGGCGCCCCGGTCCGGCCTGCCGTGCGCGACCGCACCGTCGCCGTCGTAGGCCTCGGCTATGTCGGCCTGCCGCTCGCGCTGGCGTTCGGCCGCGAAATGGACACCATCGGCTTCGATATCTCCGCACCGCGAGTCGCGGAATGCAGCCGCGGCGTAGACCATACCGGTGAGGCCGGCGCGGACGACTTCGCCGCAGCCCGGCGCGCGCGCTACACCACCGACCCGGCCTTGCTGCGCGAGGCTGACTTCATCGTGGTCGCCGTTCCGACGCCGGTCGATGGCGCGCACCAGCCGGACTTCAGCCCGCTGCGCGGCGCCTGCCGCAGTGCCGGGGCACACCTCAAGCCCGGCGCGATCATCGTGTTCGAGTCCACCGTCTACCCGGGCGCCACAGAGGAAATCTGCATCCCGCTGCTCGAGCAGGTGTCCGGGGGCCGCTGGAAGCAGGATTTCTTCGTCGGCTATTCGCCCGAGCGGATCAACCCGGGCGATCGCGAGCACACCCTGGCGCGCATCGTGAAGGTGGTGTCGGGTGACACGCCGCAGACGCTCGACGCGGTCGCGGCCCTGTACGAAGTGGTCGTGGAACCGGGCGTGCACCGCGCCCCGAGCATCGCGGTGGCCGAGGCGGCCAAGGTCATCGAGAACACCCAGCGCGACCTGAACATCGCGCTGATGAACGAACTGTCGCTGATCTTCCACCGGCTCGGCCTGGACACCCGCGACGTGCTGGCCGCCGCCGCCACCAAGTGGAATTTCCTGCCGTTCCGTCCCGGCCTGGTCGGCGGCCACTGCATTGGCGTCGATCCGTACTACCTGACCTACAAGGCCGAGACCGTCGGCTACCACCCCGAGGTGATCCTCGCCGGGCGCCGCATCAACGACGGCATGGGCGCATGGGTGGCCGCGCAGACGGTCAAGCAGCTGATCGCGGCAGGCTCCGCGGTGCGCGGCGCGAAGGTGAACGTGCTCGGGCTGACCTTCAAGGAGGACGTGCCCGACCTGCGCAACTCGAAGGTGATCGACGTGATCCGCGAGCTCGAGAGCTTCGGCGTCGAGGTCCATTGCCACGACCCGGTCGCCTCCACGGCCGAGGCGGCGCACGAGTACGGCATTGTGCTGCGCCCCTGGGAGAACCTGCCGCGCGCCGAGGCCCTGGTGGTCGCGGTGAGCCATCGCGCCTTCCTGGAAGGGCCGGTCGAGCGCTATCGCCCGCTGCTCGCCGAGGGCGGCGCCTTCATCGACGTGAAGGCGGCGTTCGACCGCGACGCGCTGGCTGCAGCGGGCTGGCGCACGTGGCGGCTGTGAGCCAGCCGGTTTCCGGAGAGCAGCAATGAACGCGATACTCGTCACCGGCGGCGCCGGCTTCATCGGCGCGAACTTCGTGCTCGACTGGCTGGCCCCGTCGAACCCGGATGCATGCCCGGTCGTGAATCTGGATGCCTTGACCTATGCCGGCAATCTGGCGAGCCTGGAGCCGGTCGCCGGCGACCCGCGCCACCGGTTCGTGCACGGCGACATCAACGACCGGGCACTGGTATCGCGGCTGCTGCGCGAGCATCGCGTCGGCGCAATCGTGAACTTCGCAGCCGAAAGTCATGTCGACCGCTCGATCCTCGGCCCAGACGCATTCGTGCAGACCAACATCGTCGGCACCTTCAACCTGATCGAGGCGGCGCGCGAATGGCTGTCCACCCTCGACGCCACGGACCGCGCAGCGTTCCGCTTCATCCAGGTCTCGACCGACGAGGTGTTCGGCGCGCTCGAACCTTCCGACTCGCCGTTCAGCGAGACGACGCCCTACTCGCCGCGCAGCCCCTACTCCGCGTCGAAGGCCGCCGCAGACCACCTGGTGCAGGCCGCGTTCCATACCTACGGCCTTCCGGCCATCATCACCCACTGCTCGAACAACTACGGCCCGCTGCAGTTTCCCGAGAAGCTGGTGCCGCTGATGATCCGCAACGCGCGGCGCGGCGAGCGGCTGCCGGTGTACGGCGATGGCCGGCAGGTGCGCGACTGGCTGCATGTGAGCGACCATGCGAGCGCGCTGCGCGCGGTGCTCGTGCGCGGCAGGCCCGGGCAGACCTACAACATCGGCGGCAGCGCGGAACGCGAGAACCTGTCGGTGGTGAACCTGCTGTGCCGCCTGCTCGACGAACTGTCGCCCCGGGCCGATGGCGCCTCGTACGCGGCGCAGATTGCCTATGTCACTGACCGTCCCGGCCACGACCGACGCTATGCGATCGACCAGCGCAAGATCGCGGCAGAACTGGGCTGGGCGCCAGCCGTCGCCTTCGAGCAGGGCCTGCGCGACACGGTCGACTGGTACCTCGGGAACGATGCATGGATCGCTGGCATCGAGACCGGTGCCTATCGGCAGTGGCTCGACACCAACTATCGCAGCGGGGAGCGCGCACGATGAAGGGGATCCTCCTGGCAGGCGGTGCAGGCACCCGCCTGCATCCGGCAACCCTGGCCGTATCCAAGCAGTTGCTGCCGGTGTACGACAAGCCACTCGTCTACTACCCGCTGTCCACGCTGATGCTCGCCGGCATCCGCGAGGTGCTGCTGATCTCGACCCCGCAGGACACGCCGCGCTTCCAGCAGCTGCTGGGCGACGGCTCGCGCTGGGGCCTGTCGCTGTCCTACGCGGTACAGCCCAGGCCGGACGGCATCGCCCAGGCGCTGCTGATCGGGCGCAGCTTCCTCGATGGCCAGGGCTGCGCGCTGGTGCTGGGCGACAACATCTTCCATGGCAACGACCTGACCGGCCTGCTCGCGCAGGCGGCCGCCCGGGCCACCGGTGCCACGGTGTTCGCCTACCCGGTGAACGACCCGGAGCGCTACGGCGTAGTCGAGTTCGATGCCCAGGGCCGTGCGCTCGGGCTGGAAGAGAAGCCGAAGGCGCCGCGCTCGCGCTATGCCGTGACCGGGCTCTACTTCTACGACGGCCAGGCGCCGGAACTCGCGGCGCGGCTGCAGCCCTCGCCGCGCGGCGAACTCGAGATAACCGACCTCAACCGCATCTACCTCGAGCGCGGCGCGCTCGAGGTGGTCGCGCTGGGCCGGGGCATGGCCTGGCTGGATACCGGGACGCACGACTCCCTGCTCGAGGCCAGCCAGTTCATCCAGACCATCGAGAAGCGGCAGGGTCTGAAGGTCGCCTGCCCGGAAGAGATCGCCTGGCGCCAGGGCTGGATCGACGACGCAAGCCTCGAAGTGCTGGCAGGCGAACTCGGCAAGAGCGGATACGGCGACTACCTGCGCGGCGTGCTGCGCGACCGGCTCTACTGAAGACGGCTGCACTGAAACCACAAGGCAACGGATGCGCATCGAGAAGACGAGACTCCCGGAAGTGCTGCTGCTCGAGCCGACCGCCTACGGCGACGCACGCGGCATGTTCTTCGAGAGCTTCAACGCCCGCGCGATGGCCGAAGCCGGCATCGCCCTGCCGTTCGTGCAGGACAACCACTCGATCTCGCTCGCCGGGGTGCTGCGCGGCCTTCACTACCAGCTGGAACAGGCACAGGGAAAACTGGTGCGCGCGGTCGTGGGCGAAGTGTTCGATGTCGCGGTCGACATCCGCCGCAGTTCGCCGCGCTTCGGCCATTGGACCGGGCACCGACTGTCGGCGGCCAACCGCACCATGATGTGGGTGCCGCCGGGTTTCGCGCACGGCTTCCTGGTGCTGTCCGAACGCGCCGAGGTGCTGTACAAGACCACCGACTACTACGGCCCGCAATTCGAGCGTTCGATCGCCTGGGACGACCCGCAGGTCGGCATCGACTGGCCGATGGCCGAGGTGCACCCGTCGGCCGCTGCGCTGCCGGTGCTGTCGGTACGCGACCTTGCTGGCCAGCCGCTTGCCGACGCGGATACCTATCCGTGACACGGGTACTGCTGTTCGGCCGCAACGGGCAGGTCGGCGGCGAACTGGTACGGCTGTTCGGCCAGCGTGCCGGCACCCGTGCGGCAACCGTGGCGGGCGCGCCCCCCATGCAGCAGCCGGACTACGAACTGACCGCGCTCGACCGTACCGGCTGCGACCTGTCGGACCCCGAGGCCGTGCATGCGGCGATCGTCCGGGCGAAGCCGCAGGTCATCGTCAATGCCGCTGCATGGACGGCGGTCGACCGCGCGGAGGCCGAGCCGGACGCCTGCCGCCGGATCAATGCTGAAGCACCGGCGGCGATGGCGGCGGCCGCGCGCGATGGCGGCGCCCTGCTGGTGCACTACTCCACCGATTACGTGTTCGATGGCAGCGCGCGCCAGCCCTACCGCGAGGATGACCCGGTCGGGCCGCTCGGTGCCTACGGCCGCAGCAAGCTCGAAGGAGAGCAGGCGATCACTGCCAGCGGCTGTGCGGCGATCGTCCTGCGCACCAGCTGGGTGTACGGGATGACCGGCCAGAACTTCCTGCGCACGATGCTGCGCCTGGCCAACGAGCGCGAGGAGCTCGGGGTGGTCGACGACCAGCAGGGGAGTCCGACCTGGAGCCGGTCGCTCGCGCGGGCGACGCTGCAGTTGCTCGACCGCCATGCCTGCGACCCGGCGTCCTGGCCAGGCGTTTCCGGCCTCTACCATGCGACCGCGTCGGGCTCGACCACCTGGTTCGGGTTCGCTTCCGCCATCTTCGAACAGGCGCCTGGGCTCGCCCGGCGCCCCCGGCTGCGGCCGCTGGCGACCGCCGACTATCCCCTTCCGGCGCCGCGACCGGCCTGGTCGGTGCTCGATTGCAGCAGGCTGCAGGAGCGTTTCAGCATCAGCCTGCCGGGCTGGCGGGAGGCTCTGTCCGAGTGCCTGACCGGATGAGGCGTGCACTGGCGCGTCTGGGCGCCGTCCGCGGAGAGATCGGCTGGGTGATCGCAGGCCAAACCAGTGCAGCAGTGGCGGCGCTGGCATCGATGAAGGTGCTGACCACGATGCTGGGTCCGGAAGCATATGGGCAGCTCGCGATAGGCCTGACGATCGCTGGCGCCTTGCACCTGTTCCTCTATGGGCCGATCGAGCAGACGATCTTCCGTTTCGCATCGCTTGCCGTCGAGCGCGGACAACTGCGCACCTGCCTCGCCGCAGTGAATTCGGCACACCGCTTCATCGCCGTCGGCCTGGGAACGACGGCCGCCGTCGCCGGCGCCACGTTGTGGGCCACGGGACGCCATGACTGGGCGTGGCTCGTCCTGCTGTCGACACTGCTCGGCCTGGCGATCGGCGCTGGTGCCAGCGCAGCCTCCGGTCTTACTGCATGGCGCGAACGCCGGGTGGTGGCCATGCACCAGGCGACGGATGCGTGGCTGAGACTGTTGCTCGCCCTGCTCATGATAGGACTCGCCGGTGCCAGTCACTTCAGTGCGCTGTCCGGGATCCTGCTCGCAGCGTCGCTCGTGGCCGCATCGCAGGTCGTGCGGGCACTCCGGCAGGCAAGGCTGCGCGTCGACGCGGAACGCGCAGCCCCGGTCACGGACCCGCGCGATGCGCGCGCGGAGATGCGCGCATACGCGCTTCCGTTCGTCGCGTTCGCGGCCTTCGCGAGCA
>JBILGF010000100.1:0-8404 GCA_044351195.1 Burkholderiales bacterium | reverse complement strand
CACGAACAAAGGTATGCTCGCAATGATCGACCACATCTTGCCCGGCTGACACGGTTTCCCGATGGCATTGCCCGACGGCCTCTATGACTTGTTGCTTACTGAGGAGTTGGCGTCTCGCATAGACCTAAGTCGCGCGGACGTCCTTTCGGTCAAGAGCAGTGCAGCGGAACTCCTAGCCGATGTCATCACACGCCAACTCAGCGCCATCCTCGACGAAGTCGCGGGTGACGACGCCGAGAAGCCTCAGCGGCAACTCGAACTCGTTAACGCTCTGCTGGTAGGGCTACGCCAACGTCTGACAGCAGACAATTTGCAGAGGGCCTCGGCGCAGGTCATCGATCTAGTCGTACCGCCGCTGCGCGTCCTCAAGGCGATTCAGCGTGATCGGCAGTTCCCGGCATCGCCTGCTATCGGACTTGCTGCGCCATGGCTCTTTACCGCCGGCAAAGGCTCGCCGTCGTTGCTGCAGGAGATTCGCTGCGAACTGGCATCTGCCGATCAAGTGGATATCCTGGTCAGCTTCATCACGGTATCGGGCGTCCGCAAGCTGCAAGACGTTCTTCAGCAGATCACGGCGATGGGTGCACAGGGTCAGACCGCTACTCGACTTCGTATTCTGACCACCACCTATACTGGCGCAACCGAAGCAAAGGCCCTCGATGAATTGGCCCGCCTTCCGGGGTGTGAGGTACGCGTTTCGCTCGATGGGCGACGTACGCGCTTGCATGCAAAGGCTTGGATCTTTCAACGCCAGAGTGGCTTCGGCTCAGCATATGTAGGCAGTGCAAACCTATCGGGTGCTGCTCTCACCGGGGGACTTGAGTGGACTGTAAAGCTCACCCAACGTGCACAGGAAGCGTTATTTGCCCGCGCTGTTGCCCACTTCGAGACGCTTTGGTCGGACAGTGAGTTCCAACGCTATGACCCGGACAACGCAGACCATCGCCAGGCCCTGACCGCAGCGCTGGGCCGGGAATCGTTCGGCAGCGAGTCTGCAGCTTCGATAAGTTTCTTCGACTTGCAGCCGAAGACCTACCAGCAGGAAATGCTGGAACAATTAGCTGCGGAACGCTCGCACGGGCGCTGCCGGAACCTGCTGGTCGCTGCAACCGGTACCGGAAAGACGGTCGTCGCGGCCTTCGACTATCGAAACACCTGCAGCGCTATCGGTGGCCGCCCGCGCCTGCTCTTTGTCGCTCACCGAGAAGAGATCCTGCGGCAGGCACAGCGCACCTACCGTGAGGTGCTGCGCGATCCGGAATTCGGTGAACTGCTCACCGGCGGCCATCACCCCGAGCGACTCGATCATCTGTTCGCCACTATCGATAGCGTCACAAGCCGGAGCCTCGTGGCGAGTATGGGTGCGGAGCACTGGCACACCGTCGTAATCGATGAGTGTCATCGCATCGTAGCAGACAGGTTCGACAGCTTCGTGAAGGCCGTTCGGCCGAGCTTCCTACTGGGCTTGACGGCGACACCAGAGCGCAGCGACGGGCAGCCAATTGCCAGCTACTTTGATCTGCGGCCAGATGGAAGTCCCGCCGTGGAATTGCGACTATGGCACGCGCTGGACTTGCAACTGTTAGCACCATTCGAGTATTACGCGTGCGACGACGCCACTGACTTCTCGGCGGTCCCGTGGGACAAGCCAGGCGAGCGCGAGGCCATCGATAAGCTGGTCACAGGCAATGACGTGCGCGCGAGACTAGTTGTCAATGAATGGCGCCGTTTGGCGGCGGATGCCAAACGATCGCGCGCCCTCGTGTTCTGCGTTTCGGTGGCCCACGCAGAGTTCATGACTGACTGGCTGAATCGTGCCGGCCTACCGTCAGCGTGTGTCGTTGGCACAACCCCACCTGAGGATCGGAAGCGCGCGCCGCTGCGGCTTATGAGCGGCGAATTGTGTGCCCTGGTTACCGTAGATCTCTTCAATGAGGGCATCGATCTGCCGATGGTCGATACTCTGTTGCTGCTGCGCCCTACGCAAAGCCCTGTGCTTTTCCAACAACAGATTGGTCGAGGCCTACGGCTCGCGCCCAAAAAGGAGGCTTGTCTCGTACTCGATTTCGTTGGGCAGCATCGTACAGAGTTTCGTTTTGACCGGTTGCTTTCCAGCCTCACGGGCTTGTCTCGGCGCGAACTAGTGGAAAGTGTCGAGCAAGGCTTCGGTAGCCTGCCACCCGGTTGCCATATCCACCTGCAGCGACAAACGCGTGAGCGGATCCTGCAAGGGCTGCGCACCCTGACGATGCAGAACTGGCGCCGCCTGAAGACTGAGCTCCAGGCCTATGTAGCTTTGCGCGGCCGTTCATCTGTGCGCTTAGCGGATTTCCTGCACGATCAAGCGCTCGAGTTGGAGGATGTCTACCGCGCCGGCACTGGGCAAGGTCGAAGCGGATGGACAGCGCTAAAGCGTGATGCAGGTCTTATTGCTGCCGAGCGCGGTCCTGAGGAGGACTACTTTAGTCGTCGATTCGGCGGCCTTTTGCATGTGCAGGACGCTAGGCGACTCGAACTCATGGCTGCAGTGGGTGTTACCGCTGCTAAGCCAGGGGACAAACCGTTCGATGCTGGCGACTCTTTCGGGGCACTCGCTGCACAAATGCTGGCCTACCAGGTTGATGGTCGCCACGATCAAGTGGGCGGGTACCAATCGTTTGTAGAACGAATGTCGCGTAACCCCGACATCGGCAGCGAACTCGTGGAATTGTCTGAGCTCTTGCAAGCCCGCAGTACGTTGGCTGCAACAGAAGTCCCAGGACTCGAAGACACGCCACTTTGTTTACACGCCGCGTACGGTGCCCGCGAGGTACTCACGGCCGTCGGGTGGTTGACCGCTGAGCGCCGGCGTGTTGCGGTTAGCCAGCCGAAAGACAGAGTTGCTGTTTGTTACGCTCGACAAAAGCGAGGGCTATCACGCCGGAATCTCATATATGGATTACGCAATCAGTACCGATCGGTTTCACTGGCAGACACAAAACAGTGCTGGGCCGGACACGCCGAGCGGGCGAAGGTATCTGGAAAGCGCGAACGGTGGGAGCAACAGCGATCAGTGGCAGTTTCAGCTATTTGTTCGCGCGCGCAAAGGCGATCCATACCGTGCGTGCGGGCGCGTGTTTCTTGAAACTGCTGAGGGCAATCGACCAATGAGCGTCGTTTGGAGGCTGGAGCGCCCTCTACCAGTTCGCCTGTTCCGAGAGTTCAGTGTATTGCGTGGGATTTAGCTTTGAATGCTATCTGATACTCGTCACACCCGAGGCACTGTATGGCACTAGCTGATTACCTTAAAGGACCTAAACACAAGGCCCTCTCCATTCAGCTGGAGAATGAACTATCTCGGGTCAATGCCGAAAATGCTGAGTTGAAGACCCAGCTCACCGTAGCAAAGAGTCGCTACGCACAACTGCTGGAGGTTGCAAAGAAGTTCGGTGCGATGGAGATGATCGAGATTCAGAGAACAATAAACGAGGAGAGGAGCAAGCTGCGCGCCATCGTGGAAGCAATTAAGCTGGAGGAAGCCAAAGCCGCAACGCTGGCCCATAACCTTAGATCACTTCAAAACCAGGTTTTGGTTGTAGAAGAGACGCTTTTGCTGGAAAGCTTTGCCCTTTACCTGCCGAAGTTCAATCTAATCAGTACCACCGAGTACAAGTTTCGATTGGATACTGTCCGTGAGAAACAGAAGGACATGATCAAGCGGGGAACGGCTGCCAGTGGCAACCTGAGCTGGGAAGTAAACGGAAGCAAATCAGAAGGCAGTAAGCTTGTAAACGACATGATCAAGCTGCTGATTCGATCGTTCAACAACGAGTGCGATGCCTGTATAGACAGCGTCAAGTTTGATAACGTCGCGATCGGCGAGAAGCGGATTCGGAAATCCTTTGATGCGTGCAACAAGCTTGGTCGAGTGATGACTGCGCAGCTTTCAGACGCATATCTTGGACTGAAGCTAGATGAGCTCCATCTCGCCTACGAGTTCCAGGTAAAGCGCAATGAAGAGAAAGAAGATGGCAAGCGCAGACGCGAGGAACAGCGAGAGCAGCAAAAGCTTGAACAAGAAATCCGCGCTGCCCGCGAAAAGATCACGAAAGAGCGCAAGCATTTCGTTGCGGCGCTAATCGACCTTGAGAGACGTCTCACTAAGTCCACTTCAGACGAAGACCGAGCCGCCTTGTGCGCCAAGATAGTGGAAGTCACGGCGAACAACGCCGCACTGGACGGGGAGGAGAAGCAGATTGATTATCGCGAGCGAAATGCAAAGGCTGGCTATGTCTATGTCATTTCGAACTTAGGCGCCTTTGGAGAAGGGGTCTTCAAGATCGGGATGACTCGAAGACTCGACCCGATGGAACGGGTGGAGGAACTTGGAGACGCTTCGGTACCGTTTTGGTTCGACGTGCACGCCATGGTCTTTTCGGACAATGCGCCAGCACTCGAGGCAAAGCTGCACGAAAAATTTGCCGCTGGTCGACTAAACAAGGTTAATGGTCGAAAGGAGTTTTTCCGGGCCAGCATCTCTGAGATTGAATCAGTGATCAGGGAACATTACGATCCTGTTGTTGAAGTCATAAAAGAAGCCCCCGCGGAACAGTATCGCGAAAGCCTACGGATGACGCTGCCCTCTGCGGCGATCCAGCAGGCAGAGCATGAGGCGGCAGCACACTCAAGCTCACCGTTGAAGGTGAGATCATGAGGTTTTCATTTGCACAATGGGCGCCAACGCCTGTCTCTTGTCGCTCGGCTACTCCACCGTCACCGACTTAGCCATATTCTGCGGCTTATCCACATCCGTCCCCCTCGCCAGCGCCGTGTGATAAGCCAGCAACTGTTACGGCACCACATGCAAGATCGGTGACAACGCCCCGTAATGCTCCGGTAGCCGGATCACCTGCACGCCTTTGCTGGCGGTGATCTGCGAGTCCCCGTCCGCGATCACGTACGGCTCGCCGCCGCGGGCGCGCACGTCGGCCATGTTGCTCTTATGCTTCTCCAGCAGCGTGTCGTTCGGTAATCCCCCCGTGATCTCTCGGACGCGCCGGGGATTGGTTTAGCCCCTGATGAACGGGACGAGCCGGGGATGTGCGGAGCCCCGGACGTGTCTGATCAGGCGGTTAGCAGGGGGCGGGGGGCGCGCGCCGGAAAAAGTCAAAGGGCAGCAGAGATCCCCTGCTGCCGAGTTCGCACACTCAGTCACGGTTGAACGGGCTGCAGGCAAATTCCGGCTACTGTTCGCGGGCCTTGCTACCGGTTCCGGGCGCTGCCGCCGGATCAGTTGCTGGTTACCTTGGCTGCCTTGGCCACGGCCCCCCATTTCTGCATCTCCACCTTGATGAAGGCGGTGAATTCCTCCGGCGTCGAGGGTGTGGGCACAGTACCGTTGGCGACCAGTTGTTCAATGGTATCTTTTTGGCGCAAAACCTCGATGGTTTCACGATTGAGTTTCTGCACGATATCACGCGGCATGTTGGCGGGGCCGATCAGCCCGCCCCAGGAGTAGGCTTCGAAGCCCGGCAGGCCGCCTTCGGCCACAGTCGGGAAATCGGGCTGTGATTCGAGGCGTTGTGCGTTGCCGATACCGAGTGCGCGCATGCGGCCAGCCTTCACTTGTGGCAGGGCCGAGGGCAGGCTGCTGAACATGAGCTGGGTCTCGCCGGAGAGCAGCGCAATGGTTGAGGGACCAGCACCTTTGTAGGGGACATGGACGATGCGGAGTTTCGCCATCGACCGGAACAGTTCCATCGCGAGGTGGTCGGCATTGCCAGCTCCGGAGGATCCGTAGGACATCTGGTCGGGTCTTGCGCGGGCCAGATCCATCAGCCCCTTGATGTTTCTGACCGGCAGCGAGGGGTGAACCAGCAGCACCAGCGGGAAGTCGTTGGTACGGGCGATGATTGTGAAATCGCGCAGGGTGTCGTAGGGCAGGTTGTTGTAGACGAAGGGATTGACTGCGAGCGGACCGGTTGAAGCGGCCGCGATGGTATAGCCGTCGGGGGATGCCGCCATCAGGGCCTGCAGGCCGGTGATGCCGTTGGCACCGGCGCGGTTTTCGACGACGAACTGCTGACCCGTGCGCTGGGTCAGCTTGAGGGCCATCAAACGGCCAACGAAATCGACCCCGCCGCCGGGCGCGAAAGGTACAAGCATTCGCACCGGCTTGTTGGGGTAGGTGGTCTGTGCCGACTGGGCGGCAGCGGTCAACGGAAAGGCTAGCAGGGTGCAGGCCAGGGCGGTCAGCGCCTGTTTTTTTAGGGTCATGACTCCTCCATCACAGCTGCCAATGTCACTGGTTTGCTGGCAGGTGTCAACCGGCCCAGCTCAATCGGGGCAGACATTTGAGACACAATAGCGCGAACTGATGCCGGTGGATCGAGCGGGAGAAAACGGGCTGGCTGGGATGCCAGCCAGCGGATTGTCAAGGCAGCTGTGCCGGACAAAGTCAGGGCAGGGTGCCGCCCGCCTGCGCCTGCCCCGTCACTGAGCCTGTGGCTGTCGGTTCAGGCTGGCGGCGCCGAGCTGTTAAACATCGAACACCACCGAAAGGAGTCCCACGATGAGAGCAATGTTGCTGAAGGGGCCGAACCAGCCGTTCGAACTCGTGCATATGCCCGACCCTGTCGCGGGTCCCGGTGAAGCGGTGGCCCGGGTGCTAGCCTGCGGCTCCGGGCTCACCATCCAGCATCTGAAGGCCGGCCGCCGCACCGCTGCGTTTCCACTGGTGCTGGGGCATGAAATCACCGCGGAGATCGTCGAGGTCGGTAGAGGCGTGTCCGGCCTGGCGGTCGGCGATGCCGTCACCGCCTACTATTATCTGAACTGCGGCCATTGCCGCTACTGCCTGTCTGCCCACGAGCCGCTGTGCAGCGAGGGCGGTGGCAACGTCGGGCGCAACTGTGACGGCGGCTATGCCGAATACATCAAGCTGCCGGCGCACCTGTTCCTCAGGCTGCCGCCGGGACTGGATCACCGGAAACATCCCGCACAGATCGGCGTAGTCACCGATGCGCTGGCCACGCCCTATAAGGTGCTGCGCCGAGCCCGTGTGAAGGCTGGCGAGACGGTTGCAGTTTTCGGTGCTGGTGGCGGCCTGGGCATCCATCAGATCATGTTCGCCAAGTGGGCCCATGCGCGAGTGATCGCGGTAGACGTGGCGGCCGACAAGTTCGACGCCTGCCGAGAGGCCGGTGCCGACGAGGTCATCGATGCCAGGGACGGTCGCGTGGCCGAAGCGCTGCTCGATCTCACCCGGGGCGAGGGTGTGGATGTCGCCGTCGATTACGTGTCCGCGACCTCGACGCTGGAGGCCGGTGCGCGCGCCCTCGCGCGACGTGGCCGGCTGGTCACGCTGGGTGCCGCCGGCCAGCCCTTCAATCTGTCCTCCACCGACATCCTGCTCAAGGAGCAGGAGATCCTCGGCAGCCGCTATGTCACGCGCTCGGAAATACTGGAGACCCTCGATCTGGTCGCGCGGCGCGAGGTGTGGCCGCTGGTCAGCGTGATCCGTCCGCTGGAGGACGCAGAGGCCGTGCACGACCTGGTCGAGCGCGGGGCGGTCATCGGCCGCGCGGCACTGCTGATCTGAAGGCAGGCTCTGCTATGCAGGTCGTGGCTATTTGAATTCCGGAATGACGAGGGAGGCGCTTTGCTGAAGATTGGAATCCTGCACGGTGATGACATCGGGCTCGAAGTGGTGCCTGAGGCGGTCAAGGTGATGAAGGCTGCGGCGGCAGCCTGCGGACTGGACATCCGATGGAGTGAGCACCCGGTGGGTCGCCTAGGCCACCAGCGCCACGGCCATACCCTGCCCGAGGAAACGGTGTCGGCCCTGCGCCAGACCGACGGATTCCTCTGCGGGCCCATCGGCCACGGTGCCTATCCGCGCAGCGACCCGACCTGGATCATGCCCCCGCTGCGCAAGCGGCTCGACCTCTTTGCCAGCATCAAGCCGGTGAAGTCCTATCCCGGCATCCCGTCCCTGCACAAGGACGTGGACATCGTATTTCTGCGCGAGGTGACTGAAGGGATGCAGTCGAGCGATACGGTCGTGGCTGGCAGCGGTGAGTTCATGCCCAACGATGACATCGCCGTGGGTACCCGCGTTACCACCCGCCGGGGGGCCAATCGCGTCGCCCGCGAAGCCTTCGAGATTGCGCGCACGCGGCCGCGCCGGAAGGTCACGGCCCTGCACAAGGAGCCGGTGTATCGGCTGGTGTGTGGCCTCTTCGCGGAGGAATGCCGCAAGGTCGCCCGCGAATACCCGGATATCGCCTTCGAGGAGGTAATGATCGATAGCTTTGCGATGAAGGTGGTGATGAGACCGCAGGACTATGATGTGGTGGTCACCACCAACCAGTTCGGCGATATCGTTACCGATCTGGGAGCTGGCCTCGTCGGCGGGCTGGGCTTG
>JBILGF010000099.1:0-8412 GCA_044351195.1 Burkholderiales bacterium | reverse complement strand
GCGAAGCCCGGACACCCACCCAAGGAGAGCAGCACCGATGAGCACACCCGAGACCACCGTTGCCGGCCAGGCGCACTGGACCAAGAAGGGCGATATCAACCTCTATCTCTGGGAGAAGCGCGCCGTGCCCGGCAGCGGCAGCAGGGGAACGATCCTCTGGGTGCACGGTTCGTCGATGGCCTCCACGCCGACCTTCGACCTGACGGTCCCCGGCCGCCCGGATTCCTCGGTGATGGACTGGTTCGCCAGGCGTGGCTTCGACAGCTGGTGTGTCGACATGGAGGGCTACGGTCGCTCCGACAAGTCGCGCGACATCTACTTCGACATCTCCAACGGTGCCGATGACGTGAAGGCCGCCAGCGACTACATCATGCAGGCGCGCGGCACGCAGCAGTTCATGGTCTACGGCATCTCGTCGGGTGCGCTTCGCGCGGCCCTGTTCGCCGAGCGCAATCCCGAGCGCGTCTCGCGCCTCGCGCTCGATGCCTTTGTATGGACTGGTGAAGACGCCCCGACGCTGGCCGAGCGCAAGAAGAAGCTGGCAGACTTCATTGCGATCAAGAAGCGCCCGATCGACCGCGCATTCGTGCATTCGATCTTCAACCGCGACCACCCGGGATGCGCCGATGAGGCGACGGTCGAGGCGTTCGCCGACGCGATCCTCGCGCTGGACCACGAAATGCCCACCGGCACCTATGTCGACATGTGCTCGAAGCTTCCCGTCGTCGATCCGCAGAAGATCCAGGCAGCCACGCTGCTGATGCGCGGCGAGTACGACGGCATCGCCGCCCTGGAAGACCTGATCGCCTTCTTCCGGCAGCTACCCAACCCGGACAAGCAGTTCGCGATGATGGCCGGCATCTCGCACGCCAGCTTCCAGCAGAAGAACTACCTGATGTGCTACCACATCCTGCATTCGTTCTTCACCCAGCCGGAGCCGCTGTACCGGGGCTGAGCTCGGCACGATCGGCGGGCGGCAGCGGCGGCGGCCCGCCGATGGCTCGACCAGGCGGGCGCGATGCGGCGCGCGCATCGTCGTGCCTAGTAACCGCGGTGCGGGTCCACCACATTGTGCAGCGTACCCCCGGCACGCCACTGCACGAGGTTCTCCACCACCAGGGCAGCCGCGGTCGGAAGGCTGGTCACGCTGGCGATATGCGGCGTGACCAGGATGCGCGGGTGGTGCCAGAACGCGTGTTCGGCGGGCAGCGGCTCGGTTTCGAACACATCGAGCGTGGCCCCGGCGAGCTGTCCGGCGTCCAGCGCCGCCAGCAGGTCGGCATCGACCAGGTGCCCTCCTCGCGCTGCATTGATCACGCAGCCCCCGCGCGGCATCTGCGCGAAGGTCGATGCGCAGAGGATGCCACGTGTCTGCGCCGTCAGCGGCAGCAGGCAGACCAGGATCTGCGTGCCGGCCAGGAACGCCGTGAGCCCGGCCTCGCCGGCAAAGGTCTCGAGCCCGGGCAGCGTACGGATACGGCGCGACCAGCCACGCACGTTGAATCCGAGCCCGAGCAGGGCGCCCGCCGCGCGCGAGCCCAGCTCGCCCATGCCCATCACGCCGACCACGCGGTCTGCGGCGAACGGACGCACCCGCTTCTCCCAGCGCCCGGCCTGCTGCATGCGGTGGTAGCGATCGAGTTCGCAATGGTGGCGCAGTACGGCGGCAAGCACATATTCGGTCATCAGGACGCCGAGGTTCGGATCGACCATGCGCACCAGTGGCACTGTGCGCGGGAAGGCCGGGTCGGCGAGCAGCCCGTCCACGCCGGCACCGAGCGAGAACACGGCACGCAGGTTCGGATAGCGTGCCAGATCGCCATTGACCGGGCGCCAGGCGAATGCCACCTGCACGTCGGCCGGATCCCCGACATCGGGCCAGACCCTTACCTCGAGCGACGGATCGAGCTTGAGGAACATCTCGCGCCAGGCGCTGCCGTTCTCGGTGGGCGTATTGACAAGCAGGACCATCAGGGACTCCGGCGGGTCGGGAAGCGCAGGATACGCGAAGGCAACCGGCAGACCACAGCCGCAGCCGCAGACACCGGGGCGGTGACCTGCTGCGGCAGGGTCAGGGCAGGTGCGGCTCGGCCAGGTAGTGCACGGATTGCATCTCGATCAGCCGGCTCACCGTGCGGTCGAACTCGCCGCTGCCTTTCTGTTCCTTGTACACCTCGTCCAGCGGAACGCGGATGAACAGGCGGTCGACCGGCACGGCAGCCGACAGGATCATCTTCACGCGCCGATCGTAGAATTCGTCGATCAGCCAGACGAACCGGCGGGCGACGTCGCGCTCGCCGGAGGTCAGTTCCGGCACGTCCGAGACGATCACCGTATGGAAGCGGCGCGCGAGTTCGATGTAATCGGACTTGCCGCGCGGGCCATCGCAGAGCATGCGGAAATCGAACCATGCGGTGCCGCTGGCTACGCGGCGTGCGGTGAACGTGCGCTCGTCCACCTCGATCGGCACCTCCGGTTCGCCCACCTCGCCCGCCAGCGCCTGGAACTCGGCCTCGAGCCGCGGGTCGACCGTGGCATCGATCGGCGAGTGGTAGACCCCGCCCGCATGCAGCGCACGCAGGCGGTAATCGACGGCAGACGCCACCTCGATCACTTCGAGATGCTGGTTGAGAAGATCGATCGCCGGCAGGAAGCGGCTGCGCTGGAGGCCGTTGCGGTACAGATCGTCCGGCCGGGCGTTCGATGTGGTCAGCAGCACCACCCCCTCCTCGACCAGCCCTTCGAGCAGGTTGCGCATCAGCATCGCGTCGGTGATGTCGGTGACATGGAACTCGTCGAGGCACAGCAGGCGTGCCTCCCGGGCGATCAGCCGTGCGACCTCACGCATCGGATCTGCGCGTCCCTGCAGGTCGCGCAACCGGTGGTGGATCTCCTGCATGAACCGGTGGAAATGGATGCGTCGCCTGCGTGCGGTGGGCGCTGCCGCAAAGAAGGTGTCCATCAGGAAACTCTTGCCGCGGCCGACGCCGCCCCAGAGGTACAGGCCGCGCACGGGCTTCCGGCGTGCCAGGCGCCGGATCAGCGAGCGATCCGACCTTTCGAGCTCGACCAGACCGTCGAACACGCGGCGGAACGCGGGAAGCGTCGCCTCTTGCGCCGGATCGAGGGTATAGCCATGGCTGGCGGCATGGCCACGCACCCAGGCGGCCAGCAGGCTGCCATCGGCGGGTGGCGGCGCCATCGGCACGCCGCCCCCCCCGACCACGACCTTCCCGGGCACTGCGCTGGCGTTCAGAAGTGCAACGAACGTTTGTCGACGGCGAGCGCGGCCTCGTGGATCACCTCCGACAGGGTCGGGTGTGCATGCACGATACGCGCGAGGTCTTCCGAGCTGGCGGAAAACTCCATCGCGACGACGGCCTCGGAAATGAGTTCCGACGCGTGCGCCGCGATGATGTGCACCCCGAGGATACGGTCGGTCTTCGCGTCGGCGATCATCTTCACGAAACCGGTGGTGTCCCCCATGCCCATCGCCCGGCCGTTGGCCATGAAGGGAATCTGGCCCGTACGATAGGCGACGCCTTCGGCCTTCAGTTGCTGCTCGGTCTTGCCGACCCAGGCAATCTCGGGCGAGGTGTAGATCACCCAGGGCACGGTGTCGAGATTCACATGGCCTGCCTGCCCGGCGATGATCTCGGCGACCATCACGCCCTCTTCCATCGCCTTGTGCGCGAGCATCGGCCCGCGCACCACGTCGCCGACCGCGTAGACGTCGGGCAGCGTGGTGCGACAGTGGCCATCGACCTCGATGAAGCCGCGGGCATCGAGCTTGAGGCCGACCGCATCCGCGGCAAGGCCGTCGGTGTTGGGCACGCGGCCGATCGACACGATCAGCTTGTCGCACGCGAGCGTGGTCGCCTTGCCGTCCTGCTCGTAGGCGATCGATACGCCGGCCTTGCCCTTCTTCACCTCGCCGATCTTGCAGCCCAGCTTGATGTCCAGGCCCTGCTTCGCGGTGAACACCTTCCAGGCTTCCTTCGACACCGACTCGTCGCAGGCGCCGAGGAAAGTCGGCAGTGCTTCGAGGATGGTGACCTCGGCCCCGAGGCGCTTCCATACCGACCCGAGTTCGAGGCCGATCACGCCCGAACCGATGATGCCGAGCTTCTTCGGCACCGACTTGAAATCGAGGGCGCCGACGTTGTCGACGATCGTCTCGTTGTCCACTGGCACGCCGGGGAGTGGCCGCGAGCGCGAACCGGTGGCGACGATCACATGCTTCGCCTCGACCGCCTCGCCGCCGATGTCGAGCTTCCAGCCTGCACCGCCTGCCGCGACGAACTTGCCATGGCCGGGAATGAAGGTGACCTTGTACTTGCGGAACAGGCCCTTGATGCCGCCGGTGAACTGGTCGACGATCTTGTTCTTGCGTCCGACCATGGTGCCGATGTCGATCTTCGCGTCCGACACCGTGATGCCATGCTGGGCGAAGCCCTCGTGCAGCAGGTGGTAATTCTCGGACGACTGCAACAGCGCCTTGGACGGGATGCAACCCACGTTCAGGCAGGTACCGCCGAGGCGGGGTTCGCCCTTCGGGTCGGCATACGGGTTCGATTCCGCGCAGGCGACCGACAGCCCGAGTTGCCCGGCACGGATGGCGGCGACATACCCGGCGGGACCGCCGCCGATCACGACTACGTCGAATTGCCTGGCCATGGTCAGACGTCCAGCAGGAGGCGGGAAGGATCCTCGAGGGCATCCTTCATGGCGACCAGCGAGAGCACCGCCTCGCGGCCGTCGATGATCCGGTGGTCATAGGACATGGCAAGGTAGTTCATCGGCCGGATCACGATCTGGCCGTTCTCAACCACCGGACGATCCTTGGTCGCATGCACGCCGAGGATGGCGCTCTGCGGCGGATTGATGATCGGTGTGGACAGCATCGACCCGAACACGCCCCCGTTGGAGATCGAGAAGGTGCCCCCGGTGAGTTCCTCGAGGGTGAGCTTGCCGTCCTGCGCGCGCCGGCCCAGCTCGTTGATTTCCTTCTCGATGTCGGCCATGGTCTTGCGGTCGGCATCGCGCACGATCGGTACCACCAGCCCGCGCGGGCTGGACACGGCGACGCCGATGTCGAAGTAGCCGTGGTAGACGATGTCGGCGCCATCGATGGACGCATTCACCGCCGGGAACTTCTTCAGCGCGTACACCGCGGCCTTGACGAAGAACGACATGAAGCCCAGGCGCACGCCATGCTCTTTCTCGAACCGGTCGCGGTATTTCGCGCGCAGGTCCATCACCGGCTGCATGTTGACTTCGTTGAACGTGGTGAGGATCGCTGCATTGGCCTGCGAGGCCAGCAGACGCTCGGCCACCCGCTGGCGCAGGCGCGACATCGGCACGCGCTGCTCGGGACGGTTGCCGAGGATGGCACCGACGTTGACCGGCGCATCGACCTTCGGCAGCGGCGCGGGCGCGGCGGACATTGCCGGGGCCGGGGCCGGGGCCACGGCACGGGCCTGGACAGCGCCGAGCACGTCCTCCTTGGTCACGCGGCCACCGCGGCCCGAACCGGCGAGCGCATCGGTGGCGACGTTCTGCTCGGTGGCGATCTTCTGCGCTGCCGGCATCACGGCTGCCGATGCCGGCGCGGATGCAGCGGCCGTGGCGGCCATGGCAGTGGCAGCGACAGCCGAAGGCACGGCAGCAGCGGACGGACCCGCGCTCGCCGTCGCCTCGGTGTCGATGGTCGCGATCACTTCCTGGCTCGCCACCGTGCCGCCATCGCCCTTGACGATGCTCACCAGCACGCCGGAGTCGGGTGCCGGCAGTTCGAGCACCACCTTGTCCGTCTCGATATCGATCAGGTTCTCGTCGCGCTTGACGAACTCGCCCTGTTTCTTGTGCCACGAGAGCAGCGTCGCTTCGGCGACGGACTCTGACAGCATCGGTACCTTCACTTCCACCAGCATGGTCGATTCACCTTGTCATGTGTTTCGCCCGCGCGCTCCGGCCGCCGGGAACGCGCGAGCGGAGCCGCTTCGGGCTATTCCTTCGTCTCGCCGCCGCCGAGCGTGATCGCCGCGGTGACGAGCTCTTTCTGCTGCGTGGCATGCAGTTTCTTGTAGCCCACGGCAGGCGTGGCCGATGATACCCGGCCTGCATAGAACAGCTTCTGTCCCTTGCGCATCGGGCGCCGCAGGTAGTGCTGCACCCAGTACCAGGCGCCCTGGTTGCGTGGCTCTTCCTGGCACCAGACGATTTCCTTCGCCGACGGGTAGAGGTCGATCTGCTCCTTGAACTCGTCATGCGGAAACGGATAGAGCTGGGCGATGCGCACCAGGGCGACGTCCTTCAACCCGGCCTCGCGTCGCGCTGCGCGCAGGTCGAAGAAAACCTTGCCGCTGCAGAACACCACCCGCTTCGCCTTCGCGGGATCGATGTCGTCGTCCCATTCCGCGTTGACCGGGCGGAACTTGTTGAGCGCGAATTCCTCGAGCTGGGAAACCGACTCTTTGTGGCGCAGGATGCTCTTCGGGGTGAAGATGATCAGCGGCTTGCGGTACGGCCGGATCATCTGCCGGCGCAGCAGGTAGAACATCTGCACCGGCGTCGCCGGATAGCAGACCTGCATGTTGTAGTCGGAACACAGCTGCAGGAAGCGCTCGATGCGGCCCGACGAGTGCTCTGGTCCTGCACCCTCGTAGCCGTGCGGCAGCATCATCACCAGGCCCGACATGCGTCCCCACTTCACTTCGCCGGATGCAATGAACTGGTCGATCACCACCTGCGCGCCGTTCACGAAGTCGCCGTACTGGGCCTCCCAGATCACCATCTCGTTGGGCTCGGTGGACGAGTAGCCGTACTCGAAGCCGAGCACCGCCTCTTCCGACAGCAGGGAATCGATGACCGTGAAATCGGGCTGTCCGGGGAACAGGTTCTGCAGCGGGATGTAGGTGCCTGAATCCCAGCGCTCGCGGTTCTGGTCGTGCAGGACGGCATGGCGGTGGAAGAAGGTGCCGCGGCCCGCGTCCTGGCCGGACATGCGGATGGCGAAACCGTCCTTCAGCAGCGATGCATAGGCCAGTGTCTCGGCCATGCCCCAGTCCAGCGGGATGCTGCCCTCTGCCATGAGACGCCGGTCTTCCATGATCTTCTGCACGCGCGGGTGCAGCTTGAAGTCGTCCGGCACCCGGGAGACCAGGCGCCCGAGTTCCTTCAGGGTCTCGAGCGGAATCTCGGTGTTGTCGTTCTCGTTCCACCGGGTGCCCTTGAACTGCTCCCAGTTGGGTGCATACGGGGGCTTGAAGTTGGCGAGTACGGTCTTGTTCGTGTGGTAGCCGCCATCCATGGCCGTGCGGTAGGTGCTGATCAGTTCGCTGGCCATGTTGTCGGTGATCACGCCTTCGGCGGCGAGCTTGTCGGCGTAGAGCTTGCGCGTGCTCTGCTTCTTGCTGATCACCTTGTACATCAGCGGCTGGGTGACCATGGGCTCGTCCTGCTCGTTGTGGCCGGGCCTGCGGTAGCAGACCATGTCGACCACCACGTCCTTGCGGAACTCCATCCGGAAATCGAGCGCAGCCTCGATCACCAGCGCGACCGCCTCGGGGTCGTCGGCATTCACGTGGAAGATCGGCGCCTCGATCATCTTCGATACGTCACTGCAGTACAGCGACGAGCGCGAGTCGCGCGGATCGGAGATGGTGAAGCCGATCTGGTTGTTGATGATCAGGTGCATCGTGCCGCCGGTGCCGAAGCCGCGCGTCTGGGACAGGTTCAGCGTCTCCATCACCACGCCCTGCCCCGCATACGAGGCATCGCCGTGGATCAGGATCGGCATCACCTCGCGCCCGAGCTTGTCGCCTCGCCGGTGCTGGCGCGCCCGCACCGAACCGGTGACCACCGGGTTGACGATCTCGAGGTGCGACGGGTTGAACGCCAGGGCCAGGTGCATCGGGCCGCCGGGCGTGGTGATGTCGCTGGAGAAACCGTCGTGGTAGATCACGTCGCCGTACAGGATGGCTTCGTCGATCTTGCCTTCGAACTCGGCGAACAGGTCCTTGGGCATCTTGCCCAGCGTGTTCACCAGCACGTTCAGGCGGCCTCGGTGCGCCATGCCGATCACGCATTCCTTCACGCCCTGGGCGCCAGCCCGCTGCAGCAGGATGTCGAGCATCGGGATCAGCGTCTCGCCGCCTTCGAGCGAGAAGCGGGTCTGCCCGACATACTTCGTGTGCAGGTACTTCTCGATCGTCTCGGCCGCGGTGAGCCGCTCGAGGATGTTCTGCCTGAACGTGGCATCGTAGGACGGCCGGGAATGGATGCTCTCGAAGCGCTGCTGGATCCACTTCTTCTGTGCCGGATCCGAGATGTACATGTACTCGAAGCCGATGGACCCGCAGTAGGTCTCGCGGACATGGGCCAGGATCTGCCGCAGCGTCGCCCGCTGCG
>JBILGF010000004.1:0-22173 GCA_044351195.1 Burkholderiales bacterium | reverse complement strand
TCAAGCGCAGCGGACGCGGCGAAGGCACCCAGCGCCGACAGCACGCCGGTGTCGCTGCCATCGGTCAGGATGACCGGATCGAAGCCTGCGCTGCGTGCCGCCTCGGCGATGCGCGGATGCGGCACGAACAGCGGCACCGGGGACAGTGCGGATGGCGTGGCCGGAATCCGCTCGAGCATCGCGCACAGGTTGGACACCGCTTCGCGGCTGGTCACGACCATCGCATCGAGCGTGCCGCTGCGCACGCGTTCGAGCAGCATCGCGGCATCGGCCGACGGCGCGAGCCGGGTGTAGCACTCGGCGTACTCGACACGAGCACCCCTCTCGCGCAGCCCTTCGCCCAGCACCGGGCGGCCTTCATGCCCGCGGAAGATGACGACCTGTCGTCCGCTCAGGTCGGCGAACGCGGGCAGCGCAAGCAGCGCTTCGCTGTCGAAACGCCCGGTCGGCGCCCGTACGCCGCCGACACCGTGCCGGGCGAGCGCACGCTGTGTGCCTTCGCCGATCGCGGCGATCGACCACCCGACCGGCAGCGTGCGGCGTGCGCGGATGCAGGCGATCGCCCGGTCGACTGCCGTGGGACTGGAGAACACCGCCCACTGGAAATCGTCCAGCCGGTCGATCAGTGCATCGAGGGCGCGCGCATCGGGCGGCGGTCCGATCTCGATCAGGGGAAACACGCAGGCGTCGCCGCCCGCAGCATCGATTGCCGCGGCGAGCCGGCTCGACTGTTCGAGCGGCCGGGTCACCACTACCCGGAGCCCGTGCAGGTTCACGGCAGGGCGGCCAGGATCTCCGCCGCACCCAGGTCGGTCAACCGCTGCGCGAGCGCCTTGCCCAGTGCCTCGCCGGTCGACGGCGGACCACTCACCCGGTCGCTCACCATGCGTTTGCCGTCCGGACTGGCGACGAAACCGCGCAACTGCAGCGTGCCGTCGATGATCTCGGCGAAGCCGCCGAGCGGGACGGTACAACTGCCGCCGAGCGCGCGCGAAAGGGCACGTTCGGCCAGCACGCAACAGGTGGTGGTCGGATCGCCCAGCGCCGCGAGCGCCGACTGCAGGCCGGGGTCGTCGCTGCGGCACTCGATACCGACCGCGCCCTGCCCGACCGCAGGCAGGCTCTCGTCGGTCGTCAGGAACGACGCGATACGCTCGCCCAGCCCGAGCCGCTTCAAGCCGGCGGCGGCAAGGATGATTGCGGCGTAGTGTCCCTCGTCGAGCTTGCGCAACCGGGTCTGCACATTGCCACGCAGCGGCTGCACATCGAGGTGCGGGAAGCGCGCGCGCAGCTGGCTCTCGCGGCGCAGGCTGGAGGTGCCGACCACGCTGCCTGCGGGCAGGTCGGACAGCTTCTCGTAGTCGTTCGAGACGAAGGCGTCGCGCGGATCCTCGCGCTCGAGGATGGCTGGCAGCGCAAAGCCGTCCGGCAGCCACATCGGCACGTCCTTCATGGAATGCACCGCGATGTCGGCGCGCGACTCGATCATCGCCTGCTCGAGCTCTTTCACGAACAGGCCCTTGCCGCCGATCTTCGCGAGCGACACGTCGAGGATCCGGTCACCCTCCGTGGTCATGCCGAGGATGCTGACTGCGATGCCCGGGTAGCGCTCGCGCAGGCGCGCCTGCACATGCTCGGCCTGCCACATGGCAAGCAGGCTCTCGCGGGAGGCGATCACGATCGATGCGACGGGCGGGGCGGAGGCGGTCATCGGAAAACGGGCACGCACGAACAGGGTGAGGTGTCATCGATGGTAGCACTGCCGACCGGCACGGAACTTCCCTCAGGGGCTGCGGTGGCCAGCCGGCGAGGCAGGTCGGCTCAGCCCTTGGCGGCACCCACGTCCAGACGCTCTCGTGTGCGCAGGCGCTCGCAGAGTTCGATCACCCACACCGTCCGCTCGTAGAACGAGTCCGGCGCAGCGAAAGCGGCTGGCTGCGCAGGTTCGACCGCCAGTTCCACCAGGTAGCGGATCGCCTCGACCATCTCCGGTTCCCGGGCACCTGCGGTCGCCCGCGGCAACCGTGACGGCGCGACGCGCGTGAGCAACGCGCGCGTGATCAGCCAGGTCTTGCGGCGCGCCGACACCACGGCTCGCCGCGTCACGCTGTCCCGGCCGCCACGCTCGACCTCACGCCCGATCTCGGCGTATACCAGCCGGGCGGCCATGATCGACGCTCGACAGTCGCGCGGCAGTTCGGCGATGCCTTGCTCGGCGCGCTGGTAGAGGGTGTCGGCGAGGGCGAGCAGGCGGCAGACCACCCGGCCGATACCCGGCTCGAACGACGGCTGCTGCAACCAGGCCTGCGGGTCGATACCCTCCTCGCGCAGCCACTGGCGCGGCAGGTACAGGCGGCCGTTGCGGGCATCCTCGCCGACGTCGCGCGCGATGTTGGTGAGCTGCATCGCGACACCGAGCTCGCAGGCGCGCGCGAGTGCCGTGCGGCTGCGGGTGCCCATCAGGATGGCCATCATCGCACCGACGGTGCCGGCCACGCGTGCGCAATAGTCTTCGAGTTCAGCGATCGTTTCGTAGCGCCGGCCTTCGGAATCCCAGCGAAAGCCCTCGATCAGCGCATCGAGCAACCCGCGCGGCAGGTCGAAGCGCTCGACGACCGCCGCGAGCGCACGGTCCGACTCGAACGGCTGCGCACGACGCGCGTAGATCGCGTCCAGGCGCAGGTCGAGCCGCTCGACGGCGGCAGCGGGGTCCCCGGCCATGTCGATGGCGTCATCGGCCACCCGGCAGAAGGCATAGAGCGCGATCGCGGGCGCGCGCACCCGGGCCGGCAGCACCCGTGAGGCGGCGAAGAACGACTTCGAGCCGCCGCGCATCAGTTCCTCGCAGGCGACCAGGTCGTCTGAAGAGGCGCGCGAGTCGCGCACGGCGTGTCCGCTGCGGGTCGCGGCGAGCGCGACCGTGGCAGCCATCGCGCCGCGAACTTCGGCGGAAACCATGGCGGTATCAGGCATGAGCCCTCGCTATCCGGTCTGCATCGGGCACCACCGAGTCGAGCGCCCTCGCCGACATCAGCACGCCGGGAACGCCGGCACCGGGATGCGTACCGGCGCCGACGAGATAAAGGTGCTGCACGTCCTCGCTGCGGTTGTGCGGCCGGAACCATGCGCTCTGCAGCAGCACCGGCTCGAGACCGAACGCCGCGCCCTTGTAGGACAGCAGTCGATCGTGGAAATCCTGCGGCGTGGTGATGCGCGAGGTGACGATGTCGCGCTCGAAGCCGGGCAGTACCGTGCGGTCGAGCACCTCGGCAATGCGCGCACGGTAGGTTTCGGCATAAGCGGGCCAATCGGTACCGCTGTCCAGATGGGGCACCGGGGAAAGTACATAGAAGGCGTCGCAGCCGGGCGGCGCCATCGATGCATCGGTGGCCGTCGGCCGATGCAGGTAGAGGCTGAAATCGTCCGCCAGCTTGTGCTTGCGGAAGATGTCGTCGAGCAACCCCTTGTAGCGCGGGCCGAGCAGCATCATGTGGTGCGGCACATCGGGGTAGGTTCGCCGGACGCCGAAGTACCAGACGAACAGGCTCATCGAGTAGCGACCACGCGCGATGCGGCGATCGGTCCACTGGCGGCGATGGCGCGCATCGACGAGATGGCGGTAAGTCCAGGCCATGTCGGCATTGGACACTACGATGTCCGAGCGCAGCCGTTCACCGCTTTCGAGCTCCACGCCGGTCGCACGGCCATCTTCGACCGTGATCTGCCTTACCTGCGCACGGTAGTGGATCTTCGCACCGCGCCCTTCGAGCAGGCCGACCAGCCCGCGCACGAGGGACCCGGTACCACCCATCGCCCAGTGCACGCCGGCGCGGCGCTCCAGGGCGTTGATCAGGCTGTAGACGCAGGTGACCGAGAACGGGTTGCCTCCGATGAGCAGCGTCTGCAGGCTGAACGCGGCCTGCAGGCGTTCATCCTTCATGTAATGGGCGACCATCGAGAACATCGTGCGCCAGCCGCGCATCCGTACCAGCGAGGGCACGGCGGCAAGCAGGTCGCCGACCGTGTCATAGGCCACGCTGCCCAGTTCCTCGAAACCGAGCTTGTAGCACTTCTCGGCCTCCTCGATGAAGCGGTCGTAGCCGGCGGCGTCGGACGGGCACAGGCGTACCACCTCGGCGCGCATCTTCACCGGATCGCCGCTGTAGTCGAAGTGGCTGCCGTCCACGAAGCGGATGCGGTAGAAGGGGTCGAGCGCCTTCAGTTCGACATCGTCGGACATGCGTCGGCCGCACATCGCCCAGAGTTCCTCGAGCATGAACGGCGCGGTGATGATGGTCGGCCCGGCATCGAAGGTGAAACCGTCCTGCCGGTGCACGTAGGCGCGCCCGCCAGGCGCGTCGAGCTTCTCGAGCACGGTGACCGCATAGCCCCGGCAGGACAGCCGGATCGCGGCGGCCAGGCCACCGAAGCCGCTGCCGATCACGATCGCAGTCGGCGCGCCGGGCGCAGGATGCGCAATACCGGGACCCACCGGCGCAAGCGGGGACTTGAGGCTGTGCGTGGCGGCATGCGCCAGGAGCGATTTCATCGTTCGATCAATCCGCTGTCTTCAAGGGCAGGTTAACCAGCTCCACCGACTCCATCGCGCCTGGCGACCGTGCATCGGACTTGCGGCGGCTGCGCATCGCCCATTTCCAGAGTGCGGTCGAAGAAAGCGGCAGCACCATGAACCAGTGCTCGAGGATCGCGAGCGACAGCAGCGTCGCAGCCAGTACGTTCTTTGCCACGTCGAACGCGCTCGTGTGGGGCATGGCTGCATGTGCCCACAGAACCGCCGCCAGCGCGGTCGAGGCGGTGACCGCCACCGGGAACAGCAGGTTGATCGGGCGACGCGCGAAATAGCTGTCGATGTGGCGCATCTTCTCGGGCAGGAAATCCTCGCCCCGGTTGCGCACGCCGAGGAACAGGTTGAGCTTGGCCGACAGGCGCATCGCCCAGAGAATCATGAACGTCCATGTCCCGGCCTGGTTGGGTGCATCCCAGGTGAGCGCGACCACAGCCAGCCCGGCCACCAGGATGAACAACTCATGGTGCAGGATCGCGGCCACCGCGTGACCGAACCGCTGCAGGTCGGTCGCATCCGGCGGCGAAGGCTCCCTGCGCGGGCCGGTCGCGCTGGTGAAGGCGCAGTAGGCGCCGGCGACGGACGTGTCGCCCGCCGTACGATACAGGGCGTACAACGCAGCAAGGCCGAGCAGCGTCGAACCCGCCATCGACCAGCGGTAGGTCGATGCCGGCAGTCCGTCGAGCCACACGATCAGCCCGGTGGTGAACCACCAGATGAACATGGCGTACAGCGCGGGCAGGACAAGCTCGGGCATGCGGGAGCGGCCTTTCGGGGATGCGGTGGACGGGCGTGGGCCTTACCAGGCGGGCGCCATCAGGACCTGGTCGGGCACTGTGTTGCGCTTCACCGGCAGCAGGTAGAGCCGCGCGAACATCGCCGCCGCCGACACCGCGCAGGCCGCCTGCTTCATCTTGCCGACCAGGCCGCCCCGAGCCTTCGCCTGCTCGTTCGCCGCGCTGATCCGGCACAGCCGTTCCAGCCCGGCGCGGAAGCGCGGATCGTCGATATCGAGCTCGATCGGAAACACCTGGCGGGCGATCTCGGAGGTGATCCGGAACACCTGGTAGTCGTACTCGGTCGAGTCCAGGCCGAGCGCGTGGTGGAGCTCCTCGCGGGTATGGTCACGCACGTACATGGTCGCGTAGACGGCCACCAGGAAGAAACGGATCCACAGCGTGTTGAAGCCGGTCAGCAGCTTCGGGTCGGCACGCATCATGAGCGCCAGCGCTTCGCCGTGCCGGAACTCGTCGTTGCACCAGCGATGGAACCATTTGAAGATCGGATGGAACCGGTGCTCGGGATGCCGCTCCAGCTGACGGAAGATGGAGATGTAGCGCGCATAGCCGATCTTCTCGGACAGGTAGGTCGCGTACAGGATGAACTTCGGCCGGAAGTAGGTGTACTTCTTCTCGCGCTTGAGGAAGCCCAGGTCGACGGCAACGCCGAAATCCTTCAGGGACATGTTGATGAAGCCGGCATGGCGCGACTCGTCGCGCGCCATGTAGTGCATCAGCAGCTTGATGTCCGGGTTGGTGACGTTCTTTTCGATCTCCTTGTACAGCACGCAGCCGGAGAACTCGGACGTCACCGAGGAGATCAGGAAATCGAGGAATTCGCGCTGCAGTGCGTCGGGCAACTCGCGGATCTCGGAGCTGAACTCGGGCGTGCGCTTGAAGTGGTCGACGTTGTTGTCGCCCTCGAACTCGAGCATCAGCTTGTCCCACTCCGCGCGCACCAGCGACACGTCCATGCGGTTCATGGCGGCGAAATCGGTGGTGTAGAAGCGCGGGCTGAGCATCGTGCTCGCTTCGGCGTGGCGGGTGGCTTCCAGGCCGGAGGTGATGACGGGTGCGGTGGTTTCCATCGGATGTCTCCTGTCTCTATTGACGCGCGGACCGGGTGGCGAGGGGCGCGAGCTGGGGCGTCGTGGCCCCGGTCCCGGAGGGGTCGGGCTGCACGAGCAGCCGGGCGAATACCCCGGCGTTGGTGGGGCCGAAGGATTCGAGGTCGATGCGGGCGCCGGTGGCGTTGTCGAGCAGGGTCAGCCGTCCGTCGCTGCGCCCGACCAGCTGGAACGGAAACTCCGGGCCCAGCCCCTGCGCCTTGCGCTCGCGGGCCAGGGCGCGCAGTGCGCCGCGCAGGAAGCCCTGCTCGCCGGAGAACGTTTCCACCAGCTGGCCACTGCGTGCATCGATCACCGCCACGCCTCCACCAGCGGTGTCTTCGAAGCGCAGGTCGCGGGTGACCACGGCCTCGGCGTCCGGCGTCCGCACGTCGATTCCGGACAGCCGGACTGCAGTGACCGCGACCAGAGAGACCGCCAGCAGTATCCCGATGCCCACCAGCGCGCCACGGGGCACCTGGTCCTGTACGGAAGCTTCGTTCATTCGGATCGGCCTGATTGTCGAAGGGGAAGGATCAGTGTGCCGGCAGCGCACTGCCGGCGTCGGAGCCGGCGTGGGCCGAGACCGGCGCGCGGCGCGCTGCCGCAACAGCAACCGGCGGCGATTCGCGCGATGCCGCCGCTGCACTGCCGCTGGCGGCGGTGCCGGTCGCGGCCGACCATGCGTCCACCAGGGCACGCGCGAGGCCCGCGGCATCCGGGACGCTGCGCAGCATGGGCTCCGGATGCTTCAGATGCCAGGGACGCGCATGCGGCCACAGGTTCAGGTAGGCGATGTGGTCTGCATCCGGAATGCGCACCGTGATGTCTCCGGTGCCGTCGCGATCCAGGCGCAGGTCGGCATTGCGCAGTGCGCGCAGGGGCAGGTTGTAGGTCAGCGTGAGCACGATGCCGATGCGCATCACCAGCCGCTTGTCGGTCAGCGTGTAGACGGTGGTGCGACTGGTCAGCCAGGCCAGTGCGGCCAGGATGGACAGTGCGAGCAGCGGAACCGGTGCCAGCCACAGCAGGTCGATCATCGCCTCGCCGGCCGGCATCCCGTCCGACATCAGGAACAGGCCGCGCAGCGCCAGGATCACCGCGAAGTACACAGCCAGCTTGCGCACATGGAACACGCGAAGCGCCAGCCCGCGCCAGTCGGGTGATCCCTGCCAGAGGATCCGCTCGGCAGCCGGCAGCGGCTCGGGCAGGCCGAACTGCGGCTCGAGTTCGTGTTCATGGCCGTTGTGCTCGATCGACGTGCTCACAGCAGCGGCTCCGAACGCTCGGGCGTTGCGTACAGCGTGCCGGCCGCGAAGAACGCGCTGATCTTCTCGTCCTCGAGCATCGTCACCTGCTCGGCATGCCGCGTCACCGGCGCCTGCGCGATCTGCGCGCCAAGCACAGCTTCCACCTTCACGCTGTCGCGCCCGATACGCGAGAAGGGCATCGGGATCAGCACGGTGCGTTGCGCACCCGGCACCTCGATCTCGAGAAAGCGGAAGGCCATCTCCATCCGATCGACCCAGAGGTCCTTGACCACGCCGCCGGTGACGCCGTCGGCTCCGAGCACCGGCAGGCCGCGTGGATCGCGATCCTGGCGAGCGATGCCGAACCCGGTGGCGAGGCGCAGTGGCACCATCTTGGGCTTGCCGTGTTCGTCGGGCTCAGGCACGTCGGCACGCTGTGCGTAGGCTCCCGGACCCACGCCGGCAAGCAACGGGTTGCCCACGGGCACCAGCGGCGCGCCGATCCACGGATGGTTCGGCTCGGAACTGTACGAAGGCTCGAGCTTGTTCGGATCGGGTACCACGACCTGCGAACCATCGAGCAACGTATAGGTCTTGGGTGCCGGCACGGGCCAGCCGGTGATGGTGCCGCGCGCATGGCCGTCGGTTTCCATCGGATAGCCTTCGCGATGGCCCTCGCGCACCAGGTAGTAGATCAGGCCGAAGAAGAACGCCCAGAACGCGTACAGCACGAGCTGTGCGACGTCCACGTACTGCGTGATGGCTCCGGTTTCCATTTTTCGCTCTCCTTGTTGCGGATGTTCCGCTTCGGGTGATGACTGCTTCGATCAGCCGGGCAACCCGGCCATGCCGAACTTCGATGGCGCCTCGCGCCGGGACTTTCCGATCGGCCGCACCAGCGGTCCGAGCGCGATCAGAGTTGCGAACAACAGGTAGATCTCGATGTGCCACACGAAGCTGTAGCCGGTGGCGGTACTCATCAGCGCCTCGCCGAGCAGGCCCTGCGTGGCAACCACCGAGACCACGTCTCGGATTGCACCGCCGAGGGCGATCGCGACACCGGCGCAGGTCGCCTGCACCGCGCCCCAGGCACCCAGCGCGAGGCCGACATGCTCGCGGCGCTCCATGCCCATCGCCGCGCACAACGTGCCGACGGCGAACAGCCCGGCGCCGAAACCGATCAGCAGGGTGCCGGCGCGGAACAGCAGGGGCGATTCCAGCGGGGCCGAGAACACGACGGCGGCGAACGCCGGCAGTCCGAGCACCGCGCCTGCGGCCGCCACGCGCATCGGGTCGGTACCGCGGCTGAGCAGGCGCGCCGCCAGGGCGAAGGCTGCCAGCGAGCCGCCGGCGAGGATCGCGGTCAGGCCGGAAGTGGCACCCACCGACAGGCCCAGCACTTCGGCCCCGTAGGGTTCGAGCACGATGTCCTGCATGTTGAACGCCATCGTCCCGAGGCCGACCGTCCACAGGAAACGCTGTGCGCCCGGCTGGCGGATGAACACGCGCCAGGTGTCGCGGAATCCAGGCGCATCGGCGCCACGCTCGCGGCTGCGGGCCGGGTCGCGCGGTTCCTGCTTCCACACCGCAATCACGTTGAGCAGGACGGTGACGACGGCGGCGCCCTGGATCACCTGCACCAGCCGCGTCTCGGAGAAATCCGCGAGCGCGATGCTGTAGACGATGCCGGCGCCGACCATGCCGACCAGCAGCATCACGTACATCAGGGCCACCACGCGCGGCCGTGTCTGCTCCGAAGCGAGGTCGGTCGCCAGCGCGAGCCCGGCGGTCTGCGTCGTCTGTACACCCGCGCCGACCAGCAGGAAGGCGAGCGCAGCCCCTGCATGGCCGAGCCAGATCGACCCCGGCTCGCCGCGGCCAGTGAGCAGCAGCAGCGCGAAGGGCATGATCGCCAGTCCGCCGAACTGCAGGAACGAGCCCAGCCAGATGTACGGCACCCGGCGCCAGCCGAGCGCCGACCGGTGCGTGTCGGAGCGGAAGCCGACCAGCGCCCGGAAGGGCGCCACCAGCACCGGCAACGAGACCATCAGGGCGACCAGCCAGGCGCCGACGCCCAGCTCGACGATCATCACGCGGTTGAGCGTGCCGACCAGCAGGGCGAGCGCCATGCCGACGGAGATCTGGAACAGCGACAGGCGAAGCAGGCGCGCGAGGGGCAGGTCGTCGGTAGCTGCATCCGCGAACGGCAGGAACCGCGGCCCGAGCGTGCGCCAGTCGGGCGCGAGCTTGCGGCTCATGCCCCAGGCGAGACGGGTCAGCGGCCGGAGGCTCATCGGCGGATCAGTTCCATGGCCTGCGATATGTAGAAACCGGTCGCCACCCGCTGCGTGCGTCCGCAGGCCCAGCCGGCGAGCGCCGGGTCGGCGGCAACGTCACGGCGCAGGGCCGATTCGGCCAGGGGCACGATCATCGGCGCGCGGTCGCCGCGCGGGAACAGCCTGCCCAGGCCGTGCATCATCGACAGCAGCGGCGTGCGTGGCGCGAAAGTGAACACCATCGAGGCCGACGTGCGCGCGGCCAGCGTGGCCAGCACGCGAATCACGTCCTCGCGGTTGTAGTGGATCAACGAATCCATGCCGACCACGTGGTCGAAGGTGCCCAGCGCCGGATCGAGCATGTCGCCCGAGCGGAAATCGATCGTGCCAGCGCATGCGCCCGAGGCGGCGCGGTCCTTCAGGTCCTGCGGCAGGCGATCGCGCGCGAGGTCGACCAGGGTCGGCGACAGGTCGATCGCCACCACTTCGGCGCCGCGCCGTGCCGCTTCCACCGCAAGGGCACCGGTGCCGCAGCCGGCGTCGAGCAGCCTGCGGCCGGTCAGGTCGGCGGGCAGCCAGGACAGCAGCGTGCCGCGCATCGAGTCGCGCCCGGCACGCACCGTCGCGCGGATACCACTCACCGGCGCATCCGAGGTCAGGCGGGCCCAGGCCTGGACTGCGGTACGGTCGAAATAGGTCTCGATCTGTCCGCGGCGCTGCTGGTAGGAAGTCGCGAGGCTCATCGTCTTTCGTCCTGGTCGTGCGTCCGCGGCTCAGTCGAAGCCGAGCAGGTCGAAGATGTCGCGGTCGCGCATCGGCGTGGCGACCAGCGGATCGGTGCCTTGCCAGAGCTGCGCGGCCAGGCGCAGGTATTCCTGCTGCACGGCTTCGACTTCGGGCGTCGACTCCATCTCGAACAGCGTCGACTTCTTCAGGCGGCTCTTGCGGATCACGTCCAGCGACGGGAAGCGTGCCATCGTCTTCAGGCCGACGACGTTGTTGAACTTGTCGATCTGGTCGGTTTCATCGCTGCGGTTGGCGATCACGCCGCCGAGACGCACGTTGTAGTTCTTCGATTTCGCCTGGATGGCGCCGATGATCCGGTTCATCGCGAAGATCGAGTCGAAGTCGTTCGCGGTGACGATCAGGGCACGGTCGGCATGCTGCAGGGGTGCCGCGAAGCCGCCGCACACCACGTCGCCGAGCACGTCGAAGATCACCACGTCGGTATCTTCGAGCAGGTGGTGCTCCTTCAGCAGCTTGACGGTCTGGCCGACGACGTAGCCGCCGCAGCCGGTGCCCGCCGGCGGGCCACCCGCCTCGACGCACATCACGCCGTTGTAGCCGGGGAACACGAAATCTTCGGTACGCAGTTCCTCGGCATGGAACTCGACCGACTCGAGCACGTCGATGACGGTCGGCACCAGGCACTTGGTCAGCGTGAACGTCGAATCGTGCTTCGGGTCGCAGCCGATCTGCAGCACGCGCTTGCCGATCTTCGAGAACGCGACCGACAGGTTCGATGAGGTGGTGCTCTTGCCGATGCCACCCTTGCCGTAGACCGCGAACACCTTGGCGGTCCCGAGCTTGATGTTCGGGTCCATCTGGACCTGCACGCTGCCCTCGCCATCGGCGCGCGATGGCGCGGTCTTCGAGTTCCGGGTCTTCAGTGCGCTCAGCGGTACGGTGACGGTATCCATCGATTCAGTTCCTCCGGCGGGCCCTGGGGTCCGCGCTCAGTGCGGGTGGTTTGTTTGCGGCCGGGTCAGGCCGTCGCGCCGAAGCCTATGCCTTCGACGCGGTCTTCGAGTTCCTCTCCGGCGCGGCGCAGTGCATCGAGCGTCGCTTCATCCGGCTGCCAGTAGCTGCGCGCATGCGCCTCCAGCAGACGGTTCGCCACCTTCGCCGAGGCGGTCGGGTTGAGCTGCGCGAGGCGTTCGCGCATCTCGGGGTCGAGCAGGAAGGTCTGGGTGATCTGCTGGTACACCCAGGGGGCGACCTGGCCAGTCGTCGCCGACCAGCCCATCGTGTTCTTCACGTGCTCTTCGATCTGCCGCACGCCTTCATAGCCGTGCTGCAGGAGGCCTTCGTACCACTTCGGGTTCAGCATGCGGGTACGGGCTTCCAGCGAGACCTGCTCGGCCAGCGTGCGCACCACGCCATCGCCCCGGGTCTGGTCGCTGATGTAGACCGGCACGGCATGCCCGCCCTGGGCGCGTTGCACCGCCTTGCTGATGCCGCCCAGCGTGTCGAAGTAGGTGTCCTGGGTGGTCACGCCCAGCTCGACCGATTCCAGGTTCTGGTAGGTCAGCGCGACATCCGAAAGGACACTCTTCAGCAGCGCGGCATGCGCCACCGGGCGGCCCGACCGTCCGTAGGCAAAGCTCTTGCGGCGGGTGTAGGTCTCGGCGAGTTCGTCTTCGTCTTCCCAGCGGCTGTTGTCGATCAGCAGGTTGACGTTGGAACCATAGGCACCATCGGCGTTGCTGAACACGCGCAGCGAAGCGGTTTCCAGGTCGCACCCGCTCGCCCGCTGGTAGGCCACCGCATGCTTGCGCACGAAATTCAAGTCTTCCGGCTCGTCGGCCGCAGCCGCGAGGAACGCGGCTTCGGCCAGCAGCCGGGTCTGCAGCGGGAGCAGGTCGCGGAAGATGCCCGACAGCGTCATCACCACGTCGATCCGCGGCCGGCCCAGATCGGCCAGGGGGATCAGCTCGGCGCCGGTCAGCCGGCCATAGCTGTCGAAGCGCGGCCGTGCACCCATCAGCGACAGGGCCTGCCCGATCGGAGCGCCTTCGCTCTTCAGGTTGTCGGTACCCCACAGCACCAGGGCGATCGACTCGGGGAACGGGTTGCCAGCTTCCATGTGGCGCGCGAGGATGCGTGCCGCCTGGCGCGCACCGTCGAGCACGGCGAAGGCGCTGGGCAGGCGGAACGGATCGAAGCCATGCACGTTGCGCCCGGTCGGCATGATGGAAGGCGTACGCAGCACATCGCCGCCAGGAGCGGGCCGCACGAACCCCCCGTCCAGCGCGTGGACGATGGCGGGGACCTCCGAGTCGCGGGACAGCAGCCGGTCATTGAGTGCCAGCTCGCGGTACAGCTTCTCGACTTCGATGTCCGCGCCCTGCGTGACAGCCAGGGCGGCGGCCACACTGCGTTCGAGCAGCTGGCCGTCGGCGGCATCGGCGTCCTTGCCCGCCTTGCGCTGGTTCGGTCCTGCCGCGCGCACCATGGCCTCGAGCGCGGCGCGTGCCGGATAGGCGCCATGCGAGGCTTCGGCCATGGCCAGCAGCATGTCGACCCGCTCGGACTCGCCGGGCACCTGGCCGACGACATGCAGACCGTTCGGGATCCAGGTCTGCTCGAGCTCGAGCACCTGGCCGCCGAGCCGTGCAATCTCGGAATCGGCGCTGCCAAGCCACTGCGGTTCCGCCGGCGCAAGATCGAGCGCAGCCGCCTGGGCCTGGATCAGCGTCGCAAGGTCGGCTGCCGGCGTCGAGGATTCCGGCGGCAGCGCACGCCACTGTTCGATCGACGCCTTGAGGTCGACAAGCCCGCGATACAGGCCGGCATTGGCCACTGGCGGCGTCATGTAGCTCAGCAGCGTGGCAGCGGCGCGGCGCTTGGCGATCGTGCCTTCGGACGGATTGTTGGCCGCGTACAGGTACAGGTCGGGCAGTTCACCGAGCAGCCTGTCGGGCCAGCAGGCCGCTGACAGGCCACTGTGCTTGCCGGGCATGAACTCGAGCGCACCGTGCGTGCCGAAATGCAACAGTGCATGCGCGCCGAAATCCTCGCGCAGGAAACGATAGAACGCCGAGAACGCGTGCGTGGGGGCAAAGCCCTTCTCGAACAGCAGGCGCATCGGGTCGCCTTCGTAACCGAAGGCCGGCTGGACGCCGACGAACACGTTACCGAAGCGCTCGCCCAGAATGAAGATCGACGCGCCGTCGGTCTGTGCGCGGCCGGGTGCCGGGCCCCACTGGCGCTCGATCTCTTCCAGGTAGCGCTCGCGCTTCACATGGTCGTCGGCGCTGATGCGTACATGCACGTTGGCATCGGCGCCGAAGCGCTGGGCATTGCCGTGGATGATCTTCTCGCGCAGTTCGTCCACGGTGGCCGGCAGCTCCACCGTATAACCCGCGTCGCGCAGGCCGCGCAGGGTGTGGTGCAGCGACTCGAACACGGCGAGAAACGCGGCTGTCCCGAGGTTCGCCGCATTCGGCGGGAAGTTGAAGATGACCACGCCGATCTTGCGCTCGCTGCGGGCAGCGCGGCGCAGCGCCACCAGCTTGCCGACGCGGGCGGCGAGGCGTTCTGCGCGCTCGCTGCAGACATGCATGTCGCGCGAGCGCTCGGCCACCGAGAAGGTACAGTGGCGATCACACCCCTCGCAGGGCTGGCCCGATGCGCTCGAGCGCCCGCCGAACACCATCGGACCGGTCGCCCCGTCGATCTCGGGGATGGCGACCATCATGGTGTTCTCGACCGGCATCAGGCCACGATCGGAGACGGCCCACTGCTCGAGTGTCTGGAACTCGACCGGGTGGGCGGCGACGTAAGGGATGTCGAGTTGCGCGAGGATGTCCTCGGCGGCGCGCGAGTCGTTGTAGGCCGGCCCGCCAACCAGGGAAAACCCGGTCAGCGATACCAGCGCATCGATCGTGGCACGGCCATCCTGCATGAAGAACGCTTCGATCGCCGGCCGGGCGTCGAGGCCGCTGGCGAAGGCGGGCACGACGCGCAGGCCGCGCGCTTCCAGCGCGGCGATCACGCCATCATAGTGGCCGGCATTGCCGGCCAGCACATAGGAACGCATGATCAGCACGCCGACGGTGCCGGCCTCGCCGCCCGCCTTCGGCAGACCGGCGGCGGAATCGGAAATGCGTCCCTTCATCCGCGGGTGATAGACGCCGGTCTCCGGGTACTCGCACGGCGCAATCGGCGTCACCCGGCCGCGTAGCACGGTGCGCGGACCGTCGGCGTAGCGATCGATCAGGTACCGGACCATGTTGACGACGTTGTCCTCGGAACCGGCCAGCCAGTACTGCAGGGTCAGGAAATACGCGCGCACGTCCTGGGCGGTACCGGGGATGAAGCGCAGGATCTTCGGCAGCCGGCGCAGCATCTTCATCTGCTGCGCGCCGCGACCGCCGGCGTTGGTGCGGTTGGTGTCTCCGTCCTTGCCCGAGCTCGAGCCACGCAGCTTCTTCAGCAACGCCATCGCGCCACCGGCCGGCTTGCTCATGTCGAAGCGTCCGACGCGGGTAAGCTTCATCACTTCGCCCGCGGACATGCACACCACCATCGCGTCGCAGGCCTCGCGCCGCGCCGCGAGTGCCGGCAGCACGGCCTGGATATGGTCTTCCATGAACATCATGGTGACGATGATGATGTCGCCCTGCGCAATGTCGGCATGGCAGCGTTCCAGCGCCTGAGGGTCGTCGCCCCATTCCGATGCTGCATGCAGCGACAGCGCCAGCCCGGGCAGTTCACGGCGCAGGATGTGCTGCGCACTCTCGATGACGCTTGCCAGATGGCTGTCCAGGGTGACGACGACCACGCGCACCGGAACCGCCGCGCTGGTGCGCGGCGAAGCACCAGCCCCGGCACGTACGGCAACCCGGCTGTCTGCGATGAGCGACGCGCGCGACACGCGCGCGTCAGCGGCCAAAGTGGGCTTTAGCTTCATAGAGCGTCTCGACCGTGATCTGGGCCAGCCCGCGCTCGCGCGCGAAGCGTTCGGTGTTCCGCCGTGCCTTGCTGCGCACGAAGAACGGGATCTTCTTCAGTTCGACTTCGCCGGCCGCTGTCCATGCCGGTTCAGCCTTCACCATGGCCTCTGCAACGGCCACCGCGTCGCCTGCGCTGGCGGCAGCAGCCAACTCGGGTACGGCGTCGACAGGCATCGTTGCCTGTACCGGCTCCGTTGCCACGCTGACTTCCGGCACGCCGGACGGCCGCTGCACCGGGGCCGTGCCGTGCCGTGCCACGGCCGGCAGGTGCGACGGTTTCGCGCCGTCGTTGAACTCGAAATCGTCGCGGAACATCTGCAGCAGGTGCTCCTCGAGCCCCATCACCAGCGGGTGGACCCAGCTGTCGAAGAGCACGTTGGCACCCTCGAAGCCGAACACCGGGCTGTAGCGCGCCGGTACGTCCTGTACATGGATCGGCACCGAGATGACCGAGCAGGCGATGCCCAGGCGCTTGGCGATGTGGCGCTCCATCTGCGTGCCGAGCACCAGCTCGGGCGCGCACTCTGCGATGGCCTTCTCGACTTCCAGGTAGTCGTCGGTGATCAGGGCCTCGACGCCGTAGAGCTTCGCAGCCTCGCGTACCTCGCGCGCGAACTCGCGGCAGAAGGTGCCCAGGCCGACCACGGTGAAGCCCATCTCTTCGGAGGCGATGCGCGCCGCGGCGACGACATGGGTCGCATCGCCGAACACGAACACGCGCTTGCCGGTCAGGTAGGTCGAATCGACCGAGCGCGCGTACCAGGCCAGGCGCGACTGCGAGCCGGACAGCGAAGCCACCCCGGGATGTTCGCGCGACAGCACCGGATCGGCGCTGACCCCGGCGAGCGCAGCCACCTCGGCGACGAAGGCACGGGTGCCGTTGACGCCCATCGGCGTGGCCTTCGAATACGGCATGCCGAACGTGCGCTGCAGCCACGACGACAGCGTGCGCGACACTTCCGGGTACAGGCAGACGTTGAAGTCGGCCTCGGGCAGGCGCTTGAGGTCGTCCGGCGACGCACCCAGCGGTGCGACCACGTTGACATCGATGCCCAGTTCGCCGAGCAGCCGGGTGATCTCGACCACGTCGTCGCGGCAGCGGAAGCCGAGGACTGTCGGCCCGAGCAGGTTCGCCTTCGGACGCACGCCGTCGGCGCGCGCCGCGCGCACGGTGCCGGGCGCGGGGATGCGGTCGGCGAGCAGCGTGCGGGCAAGCTGGTAGAAGGTTTCGGCCGCGCCCCAGTGTTCCTTCTTCGAGTACGCGGGCAGTTCCAGCGGCACTACCGGCACCGGCAGGCCGAGGGTCTGGCCGAGGTGGCCAGCCTGGTCCTGCAGCAGTTCGGCCGTGCACGATTCGCCGACCAGCATGGCCTTGGGCTGGTAGCGCTCGTAGGCTTCGGCCACCGCGGACTTCACCATGTCGGCCGTGCTGCCGCCGAGGTCGCGTGCCTGGAACGTGGTGTAGCTGACCGGCGGACGCTTGTCCTGGCGCTCGATCATCGTGAACAGCAGGTCGGCGTAGGTGTCGCCCTGCGGCGCATGCAGCACGTAGTGCACGTCGCGCATCGAGGTCGCGACGCGCATCGCGCCGACATGCGGGGGGCCTTCATAGGTCCAGAGGGTCAGTTGCATCGTCGGCTCAGACAGACAGTCGGCTGCGCCGCTCGAGCGGGCGCACGAACACTTCGGCAAGGTCCGCGGCCTGGTCGTAGCCGTGGATCGGGGTGAACACCAGTTCGATCGACCACTTCGTGCTCAGGCCTTCCGCCTCGAGCGGATTGGCAAGGCCGAGGCCGCACACGGTGATGTCGGGACGCGCGGCGCGTACGCGGTCGAGCTGGCGATCGAGATGCTGGCCTTCGGAGAGCACCACGTCCTCGGGCAGCAGGTCGAGCTCGGCCGCGACCATCTGGCGGTCGAGGTAGGGCGTGCCGACTTCGACCAGCGTCATGCCCATCTCGCGCGCGAGGAAGCGCGCGATCGGGATCTCGAGCTGGGAGTCGGGCATCAGGAACACCGACTTGCCGGCCAGGCGCGGACGGTAGCGGTCGAGCGCGCGGTTGGAGCGCTCGATCAGCGGCCGCGTGACTTCGTCGAAGCGGTCCTGTGCGATGCCCCAGACGGCGGCGGCCGCTGCAAGCCATGCGGTGGTGCCTTCGGCGCCCAGCGGGTACGGGGCCTGGATCAGCGTGGCACCGCGGGCGACCAGCGCACGCACGGTCTCGCCGTTGAACGGCTGGGCCAGCAGCAGTTGCGTTCCGGCACCTACCGACGGCAGGTCTGCGGCGCGGCGCGCGGGGAAGAACGCCACCGGGCCGATGCCGAGCTGGTCGAACACGCGGCGAAACTGATCCTCGACCACGTCGGCGACGCAGCCCACGACCAGCAACTGCGGCGCATCGTCCTGCGGCAGCACCGGCACCATCGCGCGCAGCGCTGCGTCTTCACCCTGGGTGAAGGTCGTCTCGATGCCCGAGCCGGAGTAGTTCAGCACGCGTACCTTAGGGAATAGCTGCGTGTTGAGGCGCTCGGCCGCCTTCGCCAGGTCGAGCTTGATCACCTCGGACGGGCAGGACCCGACCAGGAACAGCGTGCCGATGTTTGGCCGACGTTCCATCAGCTCGACGCAGATCCGGTCGAGTTCGTCGTTGGCATCGGCGAGGCCGGCCAGGTCGCGGTCGCTCAGGATCGCCGTGCCGAAGCGCGGCTCGGCGAAGATCATCACGCCTGCGGCCGACTGGATCAGGTGGGCACAGGTGCGCGAGCCGACCACCAGGAAGAAGGCGTCCTGCATCTTCCGGTGCAGCCAGACGATACCGGTGAGGCCGCAGAAGACTTCACGCTGGCCACGTTCGCGCAGCACGGGAATCGTGCGTCTTGCCGGTGCGCTCGGCGCACATCCGGCCTGCGCCATCGGCACGGCACTGAGGTCGGTCATTTCGCCAGGCCTCCTGCCGCATGCATCGGAGCATGTCTGGTGAGCGTGCGCTCACATTCGTTAGCCGCCTGCAAGCGCGCTGCGCGCAGCTTGAGGACAAACTGGCCAGCATTGATCACGTAGGTCGCGTAGGCCGCGAGCGCGAGCAGCATCAGTTCGCGTGGACCGAGGGCACCGGTGACCAGGGCGACGAGATAGGCCGTGTGCAGCGCCAGCACCGCCATGCTGAACACGTCCTCCCAGAAGAACGGGCGCGCAAACAGGTACACGCCGAACACTTCCTTTTCCCAGATCGCGCCGGTGACCATGATCGCGTAGAGGGTGAGCGTCTTGACCACGATCGACAGCACCGCAGCGTCGTAGCCCTGCCCGTTCGCCAGGTAGCGCAGCACCAGGACCAGGCTGACCAGGAACACCAGGAACTGCACTGGCGCGAGCACGCCCTGCACGAGCGTCCACGCGGACGCATCGCGGCGGCGGCGCTCGTCGGCGGTGTACAGGCCTGCAGGCATGTGGGCGCGTTCGCTCATGCTTCGACCCGCCCTCCGTCCCCGACTTCCCGCATCTGGTTCCTCCACATCTGGATACCTGTCTTCCGGCGCGCTGTTTGAAAGCAATCTAGACGCGTCGGGATGGGATGTCAACTTTTTGTTACGTCTAAAGTTCTTGACAAGTGTAAAGCCTGTTTGTTCTCATTTGACCTCTCGCGCCACAAGCGTATGGTGTCGTACCGGATCTCTGCTCGATCCGGTCCGGAAAGCGGGCTCAAAGCCCGTCAGCCCGGTCAAATAATCGACTCGGACAGGCAGCGTCTCGTCAAGTGGACACTTCCCGGATCGAAGCCGAAAGTGCGTCGGACACAGGGGTTCCCGTGGTGGGCTGGTCAATACCGTTGCGCGGATCATCGAACCGCGCGGGTGCGAGAAGCGGAGGGGTCGATGGCAGGCATCTATGGCAGTGACGACAATGATCAGGGCTACGATGGCGAACAGATGCGAGGGCAGTCCCATCCCGGGGAAGCAATCGACGTCCTGTCCCGGCACGGATCGCAGGGGGGTAATGACACCGAGCGGCGCATCGCCGGCCTGGTGCGCACGATCGAGGGCGAGATCATTCCCCGCCTGATGCTCGCCCACGCCGCGCGCGGGCAGGCACTCGTATCGGCGTCCGGCGCGCCGTCGAGCCCGATCGACCCGCAGCATGTCGACACGCTGCTCCGATCGGTTATGGCCGAGGACACCGCGTCCGCGCTGCAGCTGGTCCGCTCGCTCGCGGCCTCCGGCGTGTCGCTCGAGGCGATCTACCTCGACCTGCTCAGCCCGGCAGCGCGCAAGGCTGGCGATCTGTGGGAAGCCGACCGCTGCTCGTTCACCGACGTGACCATTGGTTTGTGGCGACTGCAGGAGGTCATGCACGAGGTGGGCATGGCCAATGCGATCCCGCCCCGCACCGCAGAACCCCCGCATCGGGTGCTGCTGCGCCAGACCCCGGGGGAACAGCACAGCTTCGGACTCAACATGGTGGCGGAGTTCTTCCGCCGCGCGGGCTGGCAGGTGCACGACGATTCGACCGAAGCAGGCACCGATCCGGTCGCCAACGTCCGGGGCCGCTGGTTCGACGTGGTCGGGCTTTCGCTGTCGGGCGAAAGGCATCTCGACGTGCTCGCCACCACCATCCATGCGATCCGCAAGGCATCGCGCAACCGGGGCGTCGGCATCATGGTCGGCGGTCCCTTGTTCATCGAGCATCCCGACTGGGTTGCACGCGTGGGCGCCGATACCACTGCCAATGACGGACGTCAGGCAGTGCTTCAGGCGCACAACATGATCGGATTGCTCGCCCGCTGCGGATAGCGCAGCTCGGGCCGCAATTCCAGGGAGACTTGAACTTGGCAGTAGAGGCAGCACGGCAGTTCCGGTCTCCCAAACGCTCGCTCGGCGAACTCGACGCCGACGCGGCTGCAATGCTCATCGCGGTCGCGACCGATGTCGCGCTCGTCATCGACGCTGGTGGCGTGATCCGCGACCTCGCGGTGGGCAGCGACGAACTCGCGGTCGAGGGCTACGCCGACTGGATCGGGCAGCCCTGGGTGGACACCGTCACCATCGAGAGCCGGCGCAAGGTCGAAGAGATGTTGCGCGACGCGGCGGCGAAGGCACCGGCGCGCTGGCGCCAGGTCAACCATCCGTCGAGCCGCGGCGATGACATGCCGATGCTCTACTCCACGGTGCAGGTAGGAAGCAAGGGCCGGGTCATCGCCATCGGGCGCAACCTGCGTTCGATCGCTGTGCTGCAGCAGAAGCTGCTTGACGTGCAGCAGTCGATGGAGCGCGATTACCTGCGCCTGCGCCATGCGGAGACCCGCTACCGGCTGCTGTTCCAGATGGCCTCCGAAGCAGTGCTGATCATCGACGCCGGGACCCAGCGCGTGGTCGAGGCGAACCCGGCAGCGGCACAACTGCTCGAGGAGACGGCACGGCGGCTGGTCGGCCGGCCGTTCCCCGAGGGTTTCGACGCCCCCAGTACCCAGGCGCTCCAGTCGCTGCTCGCCGCCGTGCGTGCCGCGGGCAGCGCGGATGAGGTGCGCGTGCGGCTGCTCGAAGGCCGGCGCGAATTCATGGTCAGCACGTCGATGTTCCGCCAGGACAATGCCTCCCTGTTCCTGGTCCGCCTTTCACCCATCACCACAGACTCGGGGGCTGGTCCGATGCCGCGCGCGCAAACCAGACTGTCCGATATCGTCGAGAGCCTGCCCGACGGTTTCGTGGTCACCGACACCGAGGGGCGCATCCTCACCGCGAACCGCGCCTTTCTCGACCTCATTCAGTTCGCTACCGAAGAGCAGGCACGCGGCGAGTCGGTCGAGCGCTGGCTGGGCAGGCCCGGGGTCGACCTGAACGTGCTGCTGGCCAATCTGCGCCAGCATGGCTCGGTGCGCATGTTCGCGACCACGCTGCGTGGCGAGTACGGCGCCAATACCGAAATCGAGATCTCGGCGGTTTCGGCACCCAATACTGAACCGCCCTGCCTCGGCTTCACCGTGCGCAACATCATGCGCCGGCCAGTGGCCGAGAACCGCAGCCAGCATGCGCTGCCCCGCTCGGTCGAGCAGCTCACCGAACTGGTCGGCCGAGTGTCGCTGAAGGAACTGGTGCGCGAGACCACCGACGTCATCGAACGCCTGTGCATCGAAGCCGCGCTGGAGCTCACCGGCGACAACCGGGCCTCGGCCGCCGAGATGCTGGGGCTGAGCCGGCAGAGCCTCTACGTGAAGCTGCGGCGCTACGGACTGGGTGACCTCGCGCCGGAAGCCTGATCTTCCGCGGCACCTGGCTTTCGGCACCCGCCGTTGGTGACCGTCAGGTTTACAGTACAACTGTAAATTCAAGTTGACGATCGCGACCGCTCCCATTATTGTGGGAACGATGAACGCGCCGTCGCCGAAAGCGATCCTCGAACTGCTCAAGCCGATCACCTGGTTCCCGCCGATGTGGGCCTTCG
>JBILGF010000157.1:0-7092 GCA_044351195.1 Burkholderiales bacterium | reverse complement strand
ACGACATCCGCCGAGGCCTTCCACCGCCACCGGATGGCCCAGGCGCAGCGGGCGCATACGCTGGGCATGCTGGTCATTCCGTTCGATCCCGGGCATGTGATTCCACTGCGCCGCGCCCCGGATGTAGCCGCCGCCTGCGAAGAAGCCTACGGCCCTGCAGACGAGCCGTATGTCGCATCGCTGCGCGAACTGCTCGGTCTGATCGGAGCGCACGAATGGCGGCGCACCGGGGTGGAGATCCCGGCAATGGGAGAACGCATCCATCCGCATTACGGCGTGTTCGCCCCGATCCGCAGCGAGTATGTCGGGCTCGTGTCCGAAGCGCCGCTGCCGGCTGGCGGCATGCCGCTCGCATTCGACATCGGCACCGGCACCGGCGTGCTCGCGGCAGTGCTCGCACGGCGCGGCGTCGAGCGCATCGTGGCCACCGACTGCGACCCGCGGGCGCTCGCCTGCGCGCGCGACAATCTGGCGCGGCTGGGGCTCGACCGGCGGGTACAGGTGGTCGATGCAGACCTCTTTCCCGAAGGACGCGCACCACTGGTCGTATGCAATCCGCCCTGGGTACCGGCGCGCCCGAGTTCACGGCTGGAACAGGCCATCTACGACCCCGAGGGCCGGATGCTGCGCGGATTCCTGTCCGGGCTGGCCTCGCACCTCGCCCCCGGCGGCGAGGGATGGCTCGTCCTGTCCGACCTCGCCGAGCACCTCGGCCTGCGCAGCCGGGCGGAACTCGAGGCGATGATCGAGGCGGGTGGTCTTTTCGTCGTCGATCGCATGGACACACGACCCACGCATCCCAAGGCAGGGGATCCGCGCGATCCGCTGCATGCCGCACGAGCGGCCGAGTGCGTGTCGCTCTGGCGGCTGAAGACGCGCTGATCGCGGCGAGGGGTTGCGCGGCCTGATGCCGCACCGGCGCCGTGCTACTTCACCGGTGGCCGCAGCAACTCGGGCAGCAACTGCTCGCGGACGAATGTCTCGCCGGCCTGCGCCACCCGGTCGGCACCGATGCACTCGAGCACGGCATCCGCGCTGCCGGCAAGTTTCCAGTCCTTGTATTCATCAGCCGCTGACAGGCCCATCGACTCGCCCAGCAGCGACACGTAGTTCACGACGCGGAACGGTTCATCCGCTTCCAGCCCGCAGAGCATGCGCTGGCAGGAATGGAACACGGTCGCGACGGTATCAGCCCGTGCCTTGCGCGCGAGTTCGCACACCCCGCGCGTGACATCCTTCAACGCGGCCGGCACGGCGGCAAGCGCCGAGCACATGTGCCCGGGGACGGCCAGGTCGGTGTCGACCAGCTCGATGCCGGGAATCAGGCGCAGCAGGTCCTCGACCAGTGGATTGACGTCCACTTCGCGGAAACCGAAATGCCGGTGCAGCACCACACGCCGCTCGACCCGGTGCACCAGCCGCTCGCGCAGGCGTGCGCGCTGCGCATGCACGACCTGGGTGAAATGCGACATCGGGAACTGCGGCTCGGTATAGCCGGCCATGAACTGGTTCATGTGCCGGTGGCACGACGGGCACCAGGTGACGACCTTCGCTGGCGCTGCAGCAGTCGATGCGCCAGGATCGGTGTGCGAGACGGAATCATGCGCAGACCGCACCGGCGCCTCTGCGGCCAGGTGCAACGCGAGGTCGTTGAACCGGGTCACCGTGCGCCTGGCCATGCCGTCGGCCGCGCGCAGGTTGGCATCCTTGGTCGTGCCGCAGCAATAGCCTGGCCCGCCCACCGGCGCGACCTGCAGCCCGATCGCACGCAGGATCTCGATCGAGTTGTGGATGATGTCGCCATGGCGCACGACATTGCATCCGTACCAGAACACGATCTTCTCGCTCATGATGCGTTGCGCTCCTTCGGGCTGGCGCGATGCCACTGCTCGATCTCGTCGGGTGCGAGCTGCATTGCCGCAAAGGCCTCGATCCGGCGGAAGAACAGCGGATCTTCGGTGGACTTCATCTGCGCTTCGCCACCCAGAGACCCGAGTGCACCCATGCGTGCGACACGCAGCATCAGCATCGCATTGATGCCCTCCGGGCAGGCGTCGATGCAGGTCGCCGACTGCGTGCAGACCTTCACCCAGGCAACCCCTTCCGGAGAGCCCTGCCCGGCCCGCAGCAGCGGCAACAGGCCCTCGACCACGCCCGCCGGGGTCGCGCCCGCGAGCGCCGGCGCGTATCGCGTCATCGGGCAGGCTTCATAGCACTTGCCGCAGCGCGTGCAGCGGTCGGAGGTGTCGGCGATGAATCGATCGAGGTAGGCGCGCAGGGAATCCATGACGCATGCTGCCATGGACGCGCGGGCGCTGCCAGCATGCCGGGGTACAGCCGCGCGAAACATCCGCGCGGACGGTTCCGGCTCAACCGGCCGCCGGCGTCCCGGGTGCGCCATGGGCGCAATGCGTCGACACCATCTCGAGCGTACGGCTGCCCGCCTTGCCGCTCACCCGGGTGTCGACCACCGACAGGCGTCGCCCGGCGCGGCTGACCCGTGACACCGCCTTCAGCGAGCGCCCCTCGCCGGGGCTGAGGTACCAGGCCGAAGCCTCGACCAGCCGGTGTCCGGCGGGCGCGGCTGCGGCTGCGGTGCGTGCCGCGAGTGCGAAGGTGACGCCTCCCTGGGCGTGGCCGACGCGATTGCCCGAGTGCAGGCCCATCGGCATCCGGCAGTGGGCGCGACCGGTGCCGTCCGGCACCGGAAACTGCGCGAACAGATGCTCGACGAACGAGGTCTGTGCATCGGCCCGTTCGATCGCATCACCCGCCCGCTTCCAGATCGCCCGCTCGTGGGCTTCGAGGTCGCGCACCGCGATCGGATGGCCCGGTGGCCTGCCGCCCGGCTGCCAGGGCAGCGGGGCCAGCGTGACGCCGACCGGCGGCGGCAGTTCCATGAACGTGCCCGACGCCATGCAGGCCACGCGTCCCGCTGCAGTGAGCCGGCAGTGTGCGATCCCCTGCCGGGTCAACGCCCCTTCGACCCAGCCTTCACAGTGCGCGACCGCGTCCAGGCGACCGCACAGCGGAACACCGGTGAAGGCGATATGCAGGCTGACCGTGCCCAGGCGCATGCCGGTGTCCATCGAGAGGCGCGCCCGTACCGCATTCGCCAGGGCCATGTCGATCAGCGTGGTCACCATGTTGAGGTTCGCCTCGCCGCCGGCATCGGTGCCGTGGATACCGGTCTCGATCGAAAGCCGCGCACTTTCGGGCGTGATGTCGTCCCAGGAGGTGCCCATGAAGTGGCCGACGAAATGCAGGCCGGGCGTCCGGGTGTCCGCGATCGCCTGCAGCACGCGGCCACGGATTTCGTCGCGCACCGCTTCGGGGCTGGCGCACACCGCTGCAACGGGTTGACTGTCATTCATCGTGCACTGTTCCTGGAAGTCGATCTGCCGCCGGTTCAGGCAGCCGCCGAACGCATGGCAGCGCGCGTGGCATCAAGACGGGAGGCCTCGACCCGGCCGAGCGATTCGACGATGTCGACCGCGACATGGCCGAGCGCTGCATAGGCTGCGGCCACCTGCGGATCCCACTGGCCCATCGCAGCCAGGTGGCGCGCCACCGTGCCGGCGTCCCCGCGCGAGATCGGCCCGGCCAGCGCCGGTGCGATGCCCTGGCGGAATACCGCGTCGAGTGTCTCGCGGGCGATCGGCTCGAACATCTCGAGTGCCACCGCGCGCGGGATGCCGGCCTTCTGCTCGCAGCGCAGCGCCAGCTCCATCAGCACCGGGATGAAGTTGCATGCAAACGCGCCGCCCCCGTGGTAGATCGCCTTGTAGCGCGGATCGATGTCGAACAGGCGAGCGCCCAGGCGTTCGAATGCCGGCTTCAGTGCAGACAGCGCCGCCGGGTCGCCTTCGCAGCCGCACCATGTTCCGGCGAAGGTAAGCACGCTCGCCTGTGGATCGCTGAAGTTCTTGACCGGATGGATGCTGGCCACCGCCGCCCCCGCTGCGCTGCACGGGGCAAGTGCCGCCGAAGCCGTCGCCCCGCTCAGGTGGAACACGCGGTCGCCCGCGCGCAGCCGACCGCAACCCGCCAGCGCGGCGGCCGAAGGGGCGATGGCATCGTCACCAGTGGCTATCAGCCAGTACGCCGCAGGTGCCATCGAGGCGACATCCCGGGCCGGCGTACCGGCACCGATGAAGGCGGCTGCGCGTTCGGCGCTCTCGAGGCTGCGATTGGCGATGCCACCGATCGTGCACAGGTCGTGCACGCGCATCAGGCGCGCGATCGTGCGTCCTGCCCTGCCCGCGCCCAGCACATTGAGCACCGGCGGCGCGCCATGGACGGCTTCGGATGCAGCGACAGTTTCGGGTTCAGGCATCGACGGCTCCGGGGCAAGCCGGCGCCCTGCCAGCTCCAGCGTGGATCATACGGGAGGTACCCAGCGCACCAGCGTGCCATCGCCGAGCACCAGGCCGGCCGCCACGGATTTTCCGGGATGCAGTGCAGCCATCGCGTCGGCATAGGCACCCACCTGCGCGAGATAGCCATCGAGCCACGGCGCCATCGTTGCGGGATCGCCGGTCTTGTAGTCGATCACCCACACCTCGTCATCGAACTCGACCAGCCGGTCGACCCTGCGCAGTGCGCCCGACCCATCCAGGTAGGCGACTTCGTTGCGTGCCCGGCGGTAGAGCGCGGGATCGAAGAAGCGGGCCAGCACGGGGCTCGACAGCACCTGCATCGCCTGCCGCCAGAGGCGGTCGAAGTCGGCGGTGGCCACGCCGTACTCGACGCCGACGCATTCGCGCAGCCGATCGCGCTCGCCTGCGTCAAGGCGCGCCAGCCGCGCCGCCATCCCGGCGCCGGCGTCGGCGGGCAGCGCCGCCAGCAGCACCGGCGATTCGGTCAGGCGTTCCATCAGTCCATGGAACTGCTCGCCGTAGCGCAACCCGGCCCGGTTCATCGGGACCGGTGTGGCGGCATCACGGTCTCCGGCAGGTCCTTCAGGCACCGGGCATACCAGCCGCGAATCGGGCGCCGGGGCGTCGACCGGATCGAGCGCCGGCCACGACCCGGGAACGGATGGATGCCGGGCACCCAGTGCCACGGCCATGGCGCGTTCCGGCGACGCCGTTTCCCTGCCGGCCCGCGGCAACCCGGGGCCGCAGGTCAGTACGCCACCCGGGTCGTTCGCCTCGCCGAGCAACCGCAGCACCGCGCCCCGCAGCATCGGATACCAGGCGCTTGCCACCCCCGCCCGGTGATGTCCGCTGACGACCAGCACCTGCTTCGCCCGGGTGACCGCGACATAGAGGAGGTTCAGTTCCTCGCGCTCGGCCCGTGCCGACATGCGTTCGAACACCGCACGCTGGGCCGCGCACAACTCGGACTCGCGCATCCAGAACGAAAAATGCGACGGCGATGGCGCCTGCGCCGGCCATTCCACCAGACACTGGTATCCGCGCTGCGGGGGGCTCTTCGCCGCGGTGTCCAGCAACCAGACGATGGGCGCCTCCAGCCCCTTCGCGCCGTGGATCGTCATGAATCGCACCGCGTCTCCAGCCTCCCCGGGGTCGGGCTCGTCGAGCCCTTCCTGCGCCGGTACCTCGGCCAGGTCGCGCAGTTCGTCGACGAACCGCGCGAGCGTCGGAAACCGTCCGGCATCGGCGGCGAGTGCGTGCTCGAGCAGGGCCAGCAGGTTCGCCTCGACCGAGGCGGCCGCGCTGGAGGCCACGCTCGCGCGGTAGCGGGCAGGCACGTCGGCATCGAAATAGATCGCATCGAGCAGATCGTGCACCGGGCGCGTGCCGGCGAGCTCGAACCAGCGCGACAGCAGCGCCGCAGCGCGGCGCACTTCAGCCCGGGCACCCGGTGCCGCCGCACGATCGCACAGTTGCAGGTAGAGATCGCGCGAGGCGTTGGGCGGCATGCCGCCGGCGGACGCCGCCGCAGCGCAGGACACGATGTCGACCAGATCGGCGTCGGACAGGGAGAACACCGGCGAGCGCAGCGCCTGCGCCAGCGCCAGGCCGTCATGCGGCGCCACCAGGAAGCGCAGCAGCGCAATGATGTCGCGCACCTCGAGCGTGTCCAGCAACCCGCCATGGCGCGAACTGCTGCACGGGATACCGGCTTCGCGCAGCGCGCGCTCGTGGATATGCAGCCGGCCGCGGGTGCGCACCAGGACCAGCATGTCGCTCCAGCGCGCAGGACGTGGCGCGCCATCGTCGCCGACGATGGCGTGCCCGTGCCACCGGCGCAGCCCGTCGACCAGCAGCGCGGCTTCCTGCGCGGCGCGCCGGTCTTCCTCTGCATCACGCGCACGGTCGAGCGGGTCGCGGAAGGCCGGCACCGATGCCTCGACCTGCGGGTCGGACGCGTCCGCGTCGGTGTCGAGGCCGGCACGCCGCTGCGCCTTGCCGATCATCGGCAGGACCTCGATGCAGCCCGGCTTCACCCGGTCGAAGGGCGCATGCGTGCGGAAGCCGGTGAACACCGGATGGCCTTCGAACAGGGCGTTGACCAGGTCGATCACCGGCGCGCTGCAACGCCGCGATCTGTCCTGGTCGAGCACGCAGGCGCCGAAGTGCTGCACGAGGAAGTCGCGCGCGGCATCGAACAGCAGGGCCTCGGCGCCACGGAACCGGTAGATCGACTGCTTCGGGTCGCCGACCAGGAATACCGTCGGCTTCTCGTCTGCAGCCTGCGCGGCATCGAGCCAGGCCCGCAGCGCCATCCACTGCAGCGGATTGGTGTCCTGGAACTCGTCGAGCAGCAGATGCCGGTAGCGGGTATCGAGCTTCGCATGCAGGAATGCCGCATGGTCGTCGTCGGTCAGCAGCCGGCATGCCTGCTGCTCGAGATCCGCGAAGTCGAGCGCCTGGCGCTGCTGCTTGACCGCATCGAACGCCTGCAGCACGGCAGCACCGCAGGTGAATGCGGCGACGTTGAATCGATAGGACTGCTGTTCGCGCAGCAGCGCGGCGAGCTGTTCCAGGCGCGACGTGACCGTGCCGAAGAGGGTGAGAAACCTGGCCTCGCCGTCGGGCCCGATCCGGTCCCGACGCTTCTTCGCCGGCTTCATCACCAGCGGCGTTCCGGTGCCGGTGAACAATGCGCCGCGCACGGCTTCGT